>NZ_VPBP01000033.1:0-33078 GCF_013418685.1 Acinetobacter sp. YH12129 | reverse complement strand
TTAAAATGCTGTGCTGCTTTTCGCACAGACATTTCATCTCGAATCATAATTTCTATGACTTTGTCTTTAAAATCTTTTGAATATCCCATATCTCTATTGTTCTATAGTTTTTAGGATTTGGCTATAACGATGCAAAAAACGCATCTCGTCCCAACGACATTTGCGGGATTTCCTGTGTGCATGACATTGGCTGACCGAGTGCAAAGTGACACGGATATTGCTCCTTTAGTAGCGATGCAAGACTATGCTCAAAGCATTGAAAAAATTCTGCATTATTCGGGGAAAGGTCGAGATATCTCAGATTTTCAAACTTTTCTGAAAGATGCTCAGCAGCATGGGGTAGAGAATTTACTCTTGCTCAGTGGCGATAAGCTCAAGCAGCATCAGGATGGGGCAAATGATCCGAGTTTACGGAGCCGTTATTTAGAATCGGTCAATCAAGTCATGGCAGCCAAAGACTTTGGTGGGTTTTATTTAGGGGTGGCTTTTAATCCGTTTAAATATGCAGAAGCAGAAAAGGATGCGCAGTATTTTAAACTGAATAAAAAAATTCAAGCTGGCGCTGACTATGTGATTACACAGTTGGGCTTTGACATGGATGTGTTGAGCAGTTACCAACACTATATGCAGCAATATTATCCACATGTACCTGTATTGGCGTGTGTCATGCCGCTGACATTTGCCCGTGCCCGCTTTATGGCCAAGCAAAAAGTTGCAGGCATCGTGCTTTCAGCAGATGTATTAAATTTTTTGCAACAAGAACAGCAAACTGATGCCATACAAGCTGAACAAAATGTCTATGCCCGATGCGCTTTACAAATTTTAATGTGTCAGCATTTGGGCTATGCAGGGGTTCATTTATCAGCTTGCCATAAAGTGGAAGAGCAAGAGAAGTTGCAAAAAGCAATTTTGCAATTTGCCACATTAACGTTTGAACAGTGTTTAGCAAAATTGAAAATGCTTTGGCGCTCTAGTGTAGATGTGAACTTCCACCCGACGGGCGCAAATAACCATAAAGCTCCAGTTGAACAAGTTTTGAAATATAAAAGTATGCATGTCATGCATGAGTTATTTTTTAGTTCAAAACTGGCCAAAGGGGTGGGATCTTATATTTTTGCGGCCAAATTATGGCAAAAACCGAAAGCTGATGCAGCCTTGCTGAAAACAGAATTTATCAGTAAACATGGCATCGTGGGCTGTGAAAGTTGCGGACAATGTCGTTTAGGTGAAACCTTGTATATTTGCCCAGAAACCTGCCCCAAAGGATTAGCCAATGGACCCTGTGGTGGCTCCAACCTTGACCGCTGTGAGTTTGAAGACCGTGAGTGTATACACTCGGTCAAAGCGCGGTTGGCGAAAGCCGTGGGTCAAGAAAAAATGCTGAAGCAAGAGCTCATCCCTACCGTTGCAATTGAAACTCGCCATAGTAGCTCTTGGAAAAACTGGTTTGTTCCACCGAATTCGTCACCAACAAAACAATAATTAACTTAAAGCATTATTCAGTCTGAAACCTTCATAAATGTGAATCTTTCAAGCGCTAATCATTCTAAAAATCAGACGAATAGTCGTATAAAAAAATGAAAAAGATGAAAGAAACAATTAAGATCAACAGCAGATGAAAATCAAAAATCAAAAATTAAAAATAGAAATTTGAAGAATTTGGGGAATACCACATGATGAAAAAGACCTGCTTAGGAATAGCTTTAGTTTTCACATTGTCAGGCACAACAGGCTGTTCAGTTGTCATGGCAAGTAAGCAGCCAAACAAGAAAAATACCGAAATGATTCAACAAGGGCTGTCTCGTAACTTGGTGATTGCTGAATTTGGCGCACCGATCACCTCTGAATATAAAAATGGCAAACGCCATGAAATTTATACCTTTACCCAAGGTTATTCGACTGCCAGTAAAGTGGGGCGTGCGTTTTGGCATGGTGCGGCAGATGTGGCGACTGTGGGTTTATGGGAGCTTTTCGGAACACCTGCCGAATCCGTTTTTAATGGAAAGAAAATGTCTTATGAATTGATTTTTGATGAAAATGGTCTTTTAGAACGTTATACCTATCTCACACAAGATGAGACCAAATAGTTGAATACAGAGATATTTTGATTGCATGCCGGTAAACAATTGCGCTAAGTTAAAATGGTAGAAAAATAAACGAATTATCCATTGGAATTTAGCAGGCATGATGCTACTTGAAGAAATATTTAAAAGTAAAAAGTCGGAACATACCGACCAATTTAATTTACGCATTCATCGAGGTTTAAGTTGGCTGAAAAAGTCAATTGATCTTCAAGATGATCTCGATTTGCAATTTATCAGTTTGTGGGTGTCCTTCAACGCAATATATGCGCAAGACTTACAGATTGCGCAGGACAAGCAAAGCTTAAGGCAGTTTTTATATGTGATCTGCCAAAAGGATGCAGAGCATAAAATCTACAATATTTTATGGGAACGTTTTAGTCAGCCGATACGGTTGTTTTTGGATAATCCCTATGTTTATCAGGGCTTTTGGGATTATCAAAATCAAAAAATTAGCCATGACGCATGCAAAGAGGGCCTGGCGCATGAAAAACAGAAAGTACTACGCGCGCTTAAAGAAAAAGATTCCGTTGATATTTTAATGGTGCTGTTCAATCGCATGTATACGCTACGCAATCAAATGGTTCATGGCGGCGCGACCTATAAAAGTTCGGTCAATCGCAAACAACTTCAAGATGGCTGCACAATACTGTTGGCACTCTTACCAGTATTTATGGTGATTCTTTTAGAAAATGCAGAAACCTTGGATTTAGGCAAACCCTTTTATCCTGTGGTGCAGGTCAGCTAATTTCAAAAAAATAAAGCCATAGTAATGTGACTTTAGAGTAATGATCCATACATTTCATTGTGGATATTTTAGTTGCCGCGCAGTATAGAGTTGATCGATCAATACAAAAAATCCAGCAGCAATGACTAAGGCTATCCCTGTCATGCAGGTGGTGGTCCAGCCGCCATGGTGCCATGCAAATACGCCCAAAGCTGAACCACATGCACCACCGACAAAATAAAAAGTCATGTAAATTGAATTGATTCGAGAACGTGCAATCGGGTTGAGCTGGAAAATAATATTTTGATTACAGCTATGCACCATTGCCAAACCTAGGTTGATTAAACCATAGCCCAAAATATAAAAGGCGAGGGACGATCCACCCAAATACAGCAGTCCCCAACTGAGGGCTAAGATGCTGCAACCGAGCCAAGTTAATTTTCGGTTGAAACCCATATCCGCCCAACGGCCAATCCACTGTGTCGAAAGGGCTCCAAACACACCAACTAAAGTCACAACACCGACCCAAACATCTGCCAATTGAAAAGGTGGCTCAGTCAGTAACATGGCAATGGTGGAAAACAGCATACTCATCGCAGCAAAGACACAGCCCCCAATTAGAGAACGGAAAATTAACCGTGGCTCATGTTTGAGTAATGTGCCCATGGATTGGAAAACTTGGCTGTAAGGCATGCGTGTGATGCTGACCACGGGCAGACGTTTTTTGAGTAAGACTGCTAATACCAACATCAAGAGCGCACTGAGGATGTAAATCGATTTCCAATGAAACAGATAGGACAATAAGCCAGAGAGACTGGTTGATAGCAGAATGCCGACCAATAACCCACTCATTAAAAAGCCAACAACAGCACCAATTTTTTCAGGTCGTATCGCAACAGTGACCAAAGGGATAAGAACCTGAGCAGCCACTGAAAATAGCCCCGTGATAATGGTTCCTGCCCAAAGCATGTATAGATTGGTCGAAAAAGCACAGAGGGCTAAACCGACAGTCGCACCAAGCATGAGTAATGGAATAAATTTGGCTTTATTCACAATATCGCCAATCGGCACAATAAACAGTAGACCCAAAGCATAAGAAATTTGCGCAAAGGTGACGGTTAGCGCCACCTCTGATTGTGGAATTTGAAAGCTTTGTTGGATGGAAGCCACTAAAGGTTGGCAATAATAATTGGCACCCGCACATAAACCACATGCAGCAGCCATAAGCCACAACAAGGTTTTATCATGGCTAATGTCGATCGAGGCTTTCATAAATTGTCCAGATATTTGGCGGAAGCGTATGCAAAGAATTTGCTGCCACGCTGTTGTGGTCACTATAAGGAAAATCAAACAGGTCTTAAAGTGTTTCTCTGTGAATAGATAGTATCCCAGCTCGCGATTAGGATTTCTTACTGAGACTGATCATCAAGACACCCAGCATATTCAGACCGCAACCGACCCATTGCCATAGGTTTAAGTGTTCATTCAACAACGCGACGGCCAGTAAAATCGTTAAAATGGGCCCGATAGAGGCAATCATGGCCGATTGTGCAGCCCCCAGTCGGACGATACTTTGCATCATCAAAATGGTTGGAAGCACAGTAACCAATAGTCCGAGCGCTAAACCATACAGCCAGACTTGACTCGGGAGTTGTTGGAGCAAGGCGATAGGCTGTGGTGTTGCAAATAGAAAATGAATAATCGTCCCAACGCAGGCAATGCTCAGGGCTAGACCGGTAAAGTGTAAAGAACCAAACTTTTGCATGAGGCCTGGCGTGAGTAATAAATAAATCGCAAATAACACGGCGCTGGCAAAAACCAAACTACATCCGAGCCAAAAGTACTGATCATGTGGTGTGGCATTTTGTTCTTGTAGCATCACTAAAACTGTCCCGCCATAACTTAAAATCAGGGCAAGGATGGTTTTAAAACTCAGTGGCTTTTTGAATAAAACAGCGGAAGCCAGTACAGTTAATGTGGGGTACAGAAAAAGAATAATTCGTTCAAGCGAAGCATTGATATACATCAAGCCACGGAAGTCGAGCCAACTCGAAAAGTAATAGCCGATTAAACCGGAAATGAGCAAGAGTACCCAATCTTTTCGTTGAATCGTTTGATAAGAACGTCGACTCAGCCATGCAATGACCAAGAAAAACGGCAATGCACTCATCATGCGTAAAGCCATGAGGACAGTGGCATCGACAAGAGGAGAAAGTGCATAGGCTTGCTTAATAAAGATCGCTTTGGTACTAAACAAGAAGGCAGCAATCAGCGCAAAAATTGCACCGATGAAGTGCGGACTAAGGTTTCTTGACATAAGTTAAGGTGTGCCTCATGACGACTGAACGAATTCGACAGCATTGATCCGATAAGTTTGAACTATCATTTTGATTATAAAAAATGCATCGTGTGAGTAAAAATGCAAAAAAAGAATAGTACTTATTCCTTTATGCATAAGGGATTGCTAGATAGAACATGAAAAACAGTGGAAGAAATGACCAATTTGGTTTTGAGATTTTTTAATCTAAACATGACTCGGCAGGTCAAATATATCAGGCTGAAACATTTAAGGTGAAAATTGCACACAAATGGTGCAATAGTGTTTTTTGGGGATAGAAAGTCAGTAGCGATATCATGATGCTAAATATTCAAAAAATTATTTTTTAGCTAAAAAAGTCAATTCTAAGACTTAAGGCGAAGCATCAGGTGGGGAGGGCAAGATCTCAATAAACCCGAAACGTGCGCAAAAATCCATCGAATATTCAAGCTGACCGATTTGACGAGACTGTGGCAGAAAAAAGTCAGTTTTCAATGCAGGTCAACACGTCAAAACTGTCAAACGAGTCAACGAGCTGATGCAGTCTGCATGAAAGAGTGGCTTTACCTGACTTAAGTCGATTTTTCACGACACGTTCAGGTCATTAGTTGTCGAATGAAAATGTCACAATGATCAACGCACTGAAACAATCTGCACTAAAACCAGCGAAATTATTTATGTTTTTGGTCTTAAGTAATATTAAAAAGTTATAAATGGAATAAAAATGAGTAATAAATCGACAAATAAAACTGAATAAATGAAATATCGCACTATTCTTTTCATGAATCATGAGTTCAAAATATGGGTATTTATTAAATAAATATTGGGTAGTATTTTAAAAAAGTTCAATTAGAATCCAAAAATTGTACAAAAACACATCCTGAGGGGAGACATCGCGGATTGCGATGTTTACTTAAGAAAAATTAGCTTGAGGAACGCTCATGCAGATCGGAATTCCAGCCGAAACTGTTGTCGGTGAAAATCGCGTCGCTGCGACGCCTGAAACAGTAAAGAAGTTGATCAGCGCTGGTCATAGCGTCGTTATTGAACGTGGAGCAGGGGTAAACGCTGCTTACATCGATAGTGCCTATGAACAAGTTGGTGCCAAAATTACGGATGATGCCTATACCGGTAGTCAAATGATTTTGAAAGTTCGTGCGCCTAAAGGTGACGAAATTCAAAAACTCACAGCGGGTACCACCGTTGTGGGGATGTTTGACCCTTACCGCAACACCGAACTTGACCAATTTGCGTCACAAAACGTGTCTGCATTTGCATTGGAACTTTTGCCACGGACCTTATCTCGTGCGCAAAACATGGACGTACTTTCATCTCAAGCCAACCTTTCAGGTTATAAATCTGTGCTTTTGGCTGCGGCAGAATATCAACGTATGTTCCCAATGCTGATGACAGCAGCAGGTACAGTGAAACCTGCACGTGTTGTGATCATGGGCGTAGGTGTTGCAGGCTTACAAGCTATTGCAACAGCAAAACGTTTAGGTGCCGTAGTTGAAGCAACTGACTTACGTCCTACAGCACGTGACCAAGTTGAATCTTTGGGTGGTAAATGGTTAGACGTACCAATGTCACCAGAAGAGCAACAAAAAGCAGCTGATGCTGCGAAAAATGGTTATGGCTGGATGCCGGGTGAAGACTACATTCGCGACCAAGCGATTATTGTTGATAAAGCCGTATCGAATGCTGACATCGTGATTACGACTGCATTATTACCGGGTCGTGACGCACCACGTTTAATCAAAGCAGAAACCGTTGCTAAAATGAAACCGGGCTCAATCATTTTAGATATGGCGGTTGAAACTGGCGGTAACGTTGAAGGTTCTGTTTGCGGCGAAAATGTCGTGACTGCAAATGGTGTGAAAATTCTCGGTATTCCAAATATTCCTTCAACAGTTTCGACTGAAGCGTCGGCACTATACGCACGTAACGTTTTGAATTTCATTGAAACCCTGTTTGATAGCGAAAAGAACTTCGCAATTAACCCTGAAGAAGAAATTCAAAAAGCACTACTTGTCACTCATGGCGGCCAAGTGCTGCTGAAACGTGGTTAAGGAGAATCATCATGGTTGAAACGATTACTATTTTTGTCTTGGCAATCTTTGTTGGTTACTACGTGGTTTGGGGGGTAACACCTGCGCTACACACACCATTAATGGCTGTAACCAATGCTTTGTCATCGATCATTATCGTTGGTGCGATGATTCAAACCGTTGGTATCCCAGGTATTGTGGATGCAAGCGTACAGTTCCAAAGCATTAACGTGGTGAGTATTTTAGGTGCGATTGCCGTTTTCCTTGCAAGTATCAACATTTTTGGTGGCTTTGCGGTGACTGCACGTATGCTTGAAATGTTCAAACCTAAGCAAAAGAAAAAAGAGGGTTAATCCATGGAATTCATTAAAGAATATGCGGATTGGTTCTACCTGATTGGTGCCGTTCTTTTTATCTTAACGTTGCGTGGTTTGTCTGGTCCAAAAACTGCGATTCAAGGTAACCGTTATGGCATGATCGCAATGGCAATTGCTGTAATTACGACATTCTTTGTCGCAGATCATCCAGTGATTTGGATGATTGTGGGTGCAATGGTGTTGGGTGCAGTCGTAGGTATTGCACGTGCAAAAACAGTTCCGATGACGCAAATGCCTGAAACTGTGGCACTGATGCACTCATTGGTCGGTTTGGCTGCGGTACTGATTGCGATCGCTGCAATTCTACATAACAACCAATTGACTGCGGCATTCGCAGGAAATGAAGCGGTATTAACAGCTGCGGGTGTAGAACATGCCCACATGAGCAAAGTTCATTTATTTGAATTGTTTGTAGGCTGTTTCGTTGGTGCGATTACTTTCACAGCGTCTGTATTTGCTTATGGTAAATTGGCTGCGAAGAAATGGGCAAAAACCATTTCGGGTGGATGGGTAAAACCTGTTCAAGCTTTAATTTTCCTTGCAATGTTAGCGTGTGGTATCTACTTCTTCACTACAGGCAACATGAATGCTTTCTGGGCAATGACTGTTCTTGCACTTGCATTTGGTTGGGTATGGATTGCACCTGTAGGCGGTGGTGATATGCCAGTGGTGGTATCGCTACTGAACTCATTCTCAGGCTGGGCTGCAGCAGGGATTGGTTTCACGCTTGAAAACAACATGCTGATTGTTGCAGGTTCACTGGTTGGTTCATCGGGTGCAATTCTGTCTTACATCATGTGTAAAGCCATGAACCGTTCAATCATCAACGTTTTGTTTGGTGGTGCAATGGGTGGTACAGCAGTAGCGGCGGCAGATAATGGTGAAAAAGCACAGCGTAATCACCGTTCAGGTTCTGCAGACGATGCTGGCTTCTTGATGTCAAATGCGGACAGCGTAGTGATCGTACCGGGTTATGGTATGGCGCAAGGTCGTGCACAAAATGCCGTGAAGGAATTGTGTGAAATCTTAAAAGAGCAAGGTGTAAAAGTTCGTTTTGCGATTCACCCTGTGGCAGGTCGTATGCCGGGCCACATGAACGTACTTTTAGCTGAAGCTGACGTTGCATATGAAGACATTCTTGAAATGGACGAGATCAACTCAGACTTCCCAGCAACAGATGTAGTACTGGTGATTGGTGCGAATGACGTTGTGAACCCAGCGGCAAAAGACGATCCAAGTTCTCCAATTTACGGCATGCCAATCCTTGAAGCACATAAAGCACGTACCATTATGGTGATCAAACGCTCTATGGCTACAGGTTACGCAGGTCTAGATAATGACTTGTTCTATAACGATAAAACGATGATGATCTTCGGTGATGCGAAGAAAGTTGTGGAAGATATGACAAAAGCCATTAATGGCGGTGGTCATTAATCCATATTGCCAAAGTCCCGCTGTGATAAAGCGGGATTGAGGAAGATTTAAACCACCTTCGGGTGGTTTTTTGTTTTCTTCGCTTTTATTTTCTTCGCTTTTGATTAATGAATGCTTCACACTAAAAGTGCACAAATATTTAGCGCATCAGGTGCTTGAATCAAATTGATGCGTGTTTTGAAACCAAGGTACAGATCGATGAGCTGTTTTGTTCCATTAAATTCGATCTCAGTGATTCAAAATATTGTCGCGAACTGGTTTTGTGACGCAATGCATTGAAAAATAATTAATTGTCTGAAATTTGGTATTCTTTTTGCACAGCATGGTTATTCTTGGGGGAATAATCATGAAAAAAACATACTTGATGGCACTGTTTCTGAGTGTCCTGACATCGACTGCATGGGCAGTTGACCCGCAAATCGCCAGTAATATTCAAGAAATTCGTATCTCGCTCGACAGTATTTGGGTGGTACTGGGCGGTATCTTGGTGTTCTTTATGCAAGCCGGATTTGCCATGATCGAAAGTGGTTCAGTTCGCAGTAAAAATACCGTGAATGTACTCATGAAAAACTACATGGATGCCTGCTTGGGTGGTCTGGTGTTTTGGTTGGTGGGTTTTGGTCTGATGTTTGGGGTCAATACCACGGGCTGGTTTGGCTTCAGTCATTTTGCACCCGATCAACTGGATGATTGGCACTGGAACCTTCTATTTTTCCAAATGATGTTTGCTGCAACGGCAACCACCATTGCCAGTGGTGCAATGGCAGAGCGGATTCATTTTGTCGCTTATGTGGTGAGTGCGGCCGTTGTATCCGGTTTGATTTATCCTGTCTTTGGTAGTTGGGCATGGGGCAGTTTATTTGGCGGAGATGGTTGGTTAAAAGCACTTGGGTTTATCGACTTTGCAGGTTCGACCGTGGTGCATTCGATGGGTGGCTGGGTGGCCTTAGCGGGCATTATCGTATTGGGTCCACGTTTGGGACGATTTGGACGCAATGGGCAAAGCCATTATTTACCGGGGCATAACTTACCTTTAGTGGCATTAGGTGGTTTTATTTTATGGTTAGCATGGTTTGGTTTTAATGCAGGCTCGACCATTAATGCCAATGTCAGCGTAGGACGTATTGCTTTAAATACGCATCTTGCAGCGTGTGCGGCAGCGGTTGCATATATGTTGCTCTGCCTCATCCGATCTAAAGCCATTTTGATCCGCAGTACGATCAATGCCTCACTGGGTGGCTTGGTTGCCATTACGGCAGGCTGTGCAACGATGTCTCCACTGTATGCGGTCATCACCGGCTTATGTGCAGGTGTCATGGTGACCTTCCTGCCAATGTTCATGGAAAAAATGAAACTGGATGATGTGGTGGATGCGGTGACGGTACATGGTTTCTGTGGCGCATGGGGAACATTGGCTGCAGGGATCTTCCTTGAAAATAATATGTTTAATGGCGATGTCATCGCGATACAAGGGCTTGGAGTGATTGCTGCCTTTTTATGGGGCTTTGGCGTTGCGTTCATTGTATTTAAGGTCTTGGATCAATTGTTGGGTGGCTTACGGGTGAGTAAGCAACATGAACAACGGGGTTTGGACTATACCGAGCATGCTGAATTGTCTTATCCCGAGTTTCAAAAAGATGTGACTTTTGAAACGGATGATATGACTAAACGTCATTAACAGGAGTAAAGCAATGAGCACCGAACTGTTGAATTTGGCACAACGCCGCGAAGCTTTAGAAAAAGGCTTACAACAATTTATTCATGGGACTTTACTCGACAGTGCGCTACGGCACTGGGAACAGCAGTACAGCATGAAACCGTCATTTGTATTGAATCGCTTCTTAAATGATATCTGTACCACAGAGGAGCTTCGCTTTTATCGTAAAGATATGCTGAAGCAAGTTTTGTATGAGTTATCTACCTTAGAAAAGCAGGAACTGTTACGGGTTGAAAAACCGCAGGAGCAGGTACAAGAAGACGAGCTCATTGCAGAAACGATTAGCGAGGCCTTTTTAGGCTTTATCGAGTCAGTCATGCTGACGGTGAAATCTACAGATCAGGCTGATTTCACCCAAGATGTGATTGAGCAATTAGAAGAAATCGGGCTGGCAATTGCGGCAAATGCACAAATAAATACGGCGAGTTTTGTCGAGTTTTTGCCCTTGACCAGTTATGCCAAAGTTTTAACGAGCATTTATGAAGTGTATTGTGACTTTTATGGCCCGATGCGTGCAGACCAAGTTTATGCACAAACCAAGCTGAAAATTAAAGCCAATTATCCTGAGGTGGATTTACACCAACTGCTTTAGTGTCGGGGGTAAAACACCATGAAGCTGATTGTCCGTGTATAAAGTGAAGGGATAAAAAAAGCGACCTAATTAGGTCGCTTTTTTCTGGAAGCTTAAGCTACAGTTTCTGGAGCTGTACGCCATAAGCTTTCTAAATCATAGAATTTACGTGCTGTAGGTAACATCACATGTACCACTACAAAACCGAGATCAATCAGGATCCATTCTGCATCACGTTCACCTTCAACGCCAATCGGGCGGAATCCAGCTTTACGTGCTTCTTCTGCCACGTTGTCTGCAAGAGACTTAATGTGACGAGTTGAAGTACCGCTCGCAATTACAATCGCATCTGCGACATTGCTGATTGCTTTGATATCAAGTTCAACAATATCTTTGGCTTTTACATCTTCAAGTGCTTCACGTACAACAGCTAAACAAGCTTGTACATCTTTGATATTTGCGAGATCGTGAGAATTAGAAGCGCTGGGCGATGGTTCTAAATTCATAGAGGGTATGATTTCCTGACAATTTTACATGTTCTAATATAGCGGTTTTGTTGCTGAATTTCAAATCAACACGTCATTGACCATTGGCTAAATGAGGGAAGTATTTGTCTTTCCACGCAAAAGAATGTGATGAGTTGCTTCGTGGTCGGTATTCAGCCGCGATGTAACCTGTATATTGGCTTTGATCTAACCATTTAAAAATCTCAGCAAATGGAATCTGCGCTGAGTCAGGTTCATGTCGCCCCGGACAGTCAGCAAACTGTATGTGACCGATATCCTGAATATTTTCTGCCAAAGTACTGAGAATATCTTCACCCATCATCGCCATGTGGTAGCAGTCATATTGCATCTTCAAAGTAGAGTGTTGTACAGCTTCAAGCATTTCCTGAGCTTGGGCAATATTTTGCACCAAAAAGCGCGGCATATCAGTGCCATTAATCATTTCAAATACCGGCTGAATATGATGTTCAGACAACATGTGGCACGCCAGTTTGAGGTTGCTCGACAAGGTATTTAAACATGGGAGCAAGTCAGCATCTTGTGGCTGTTTGCCGGCTAAAATATTGACACTCGGTACATTTAACGCAGTGGCATAGCGAATGCATTGTTCTAAGGCCTGATGAAATTGATTTTCACGCCCCGGAACTCCCGCAAGACCATCACCGCCTTGCATCAAATCACCCGCAGGGACATTGATTAAACATAGGCTTAAATCATTGATGGTGAGTTGGGTTTGGATTTGCTCAATACTCAGCTCATACGGAAACTGAATTTCTACATGCTTAAAACCGTGTTCACGAGCCAAAGCAAAACGCTCTAACAACGGCACTTCGGTAAAAATCATGGATAAATTAACCGCGAGCTGAGTCATGTATATCGTCCTTGAAGCAATTTACTTCTAAAGTGAAAGTCGTTAGTTTTGTTCGACATGTTGAATGATGGTGGCTAAATCTTTTTCTGCAAAACCATTGTCCTGATGGGCTTTGAGTTGCGATAAAGCTAGGCTGGCAACAGGGATGCTTAATTCAAACTGGGCAGCCAGTTGGACTGCATTATTCAGGTCTTTAGATAAAGTTTGAACTTTCCATTGCACGGGTTCGAACTGATGCGTTGCCATACGTGGGGTTAAAATCTGAAAAGGCTTTGAATCTGCAAATCCACCGGCAAGCGCTGGTGCCAATAACGTGGTGTCTACACCTGATTTCTCGGCCAATGCGACAGCTTCTGCGATTAACGTGCTATTGGCAGCGACGATCAGCTGATTACAAATTTTGGTGGCTTGACCTGTACCTGAGTCGCCCATGCGGGTAACACGTTGAGATAAAACATTGTAAATCAGACTCAAATCTTGAATCGTTTGAGCATCACCACCGGCAAAGATGACCAAAGTGCCTTGTTCAGCACCTGCTGTGCCCCCCGAAACAGGAGAGTCAATCCAAGTGACTTGTTTCAACTTTGCAGCTTGAGCCAATTGATGGGATTGATTCACAGAAAGACTCGAGAAGTCGACAATAATTTGTCCTGCCGCTAAATGGGTTTCGATGCTTGCATACACCGCGGCAACAGCAGCATCATCTGCGAGACAAGATAAAACCACAGGATAATGGGCAATCTTGTCCAATTGAAGCGCTGTCGCGCCAATCGCAATCAACTCATCACACGCAGCGGCAGTTCTGTTCCATACCGCAACTTCAAATCCTGCCTGAATGAGACGCGTGGCCATACGGCTACCCATCAGCCCCATACCTAGAAATGCAATTTTTGTATTACGATCAAACGCCATGTGCTGTACTCAATCTATCCTGTGTGACTATTTTACTTATATTGGCGTGGTAAAAACTGAACCTCTGGGTTCTTATCTTTTTTACGTGCCAATTGGCTGTTTTTGCCGAGCAGTAATTTAAATTGCCAGATTTTTTCTAAGCGTAAAGAGCGTTTTGGACTATGTTCCATGGCATCTAGCACTTGTTTTGCCGCTGCCAAGGCATCTGGTGAACGTTGCGATAATTCTTCGGCTAACTGCTGTGCCTGAAGCAAAGGCTGTACATTTAAATGCGTCACTAAGCCAATATCCTTGGCATATTCTGCGTCAAAAATACGTGCTGTAAGGGTTAATTCTTTGGCTAAATCCAGTCCAATCACACCTTTGAGTGAGCGGGTTAAGCCCATATCAGGGACTAAGCCCCAACGACTTTCCATAATCGACATTTGCGTTTTCGGGTGGGCAATACGGATATCGGCAGCCAAGGCAAGTTGCATGCCTGCACCAAAGCAAAAGCCTTCAAGTGCGGCAATCACCGGCACAGGAAGTTGCTGCCAAATCAGAAAGGCTTTTTGAAATAAACTTTGACCGGGTTTTAACAGTTCCCATGCAGCATAGGCACGATTTTTCGGATCATTGAGGTCAGCCAAATCAATGCCAGCACTAAATACATTGGCTTCACCGGTTAAAATGACACAGCGTAAGCTACGATCTTTTTTTAATTTTTCAGCGGTGCTGACCAATTCTTTGAGCAATGCAAAGCTCATTGCATTACGTTTTTCTGGACGGTTTAAGTAAACCGTTGCAATGCCATTATTTTTTTCTACACGTAATAAAGCCATGGTAATTACTCTTGTTGTTTCTGCGCCCGAGCATAGCATGCACCCTGACAGGATACATGACAGTGCAGTCACAACAGAAGCTAGACGGCACTGACTTTAGTCGGACTGCGCTTAATTATTTTGTTTGGCTAAGATTTGTTGAGCTGCGTGTTCAACTTGTGCCATGACATTTTTTAACTCATCGAAACGGTTCAGGGTTTCTTGGACAAAAGCGTCATCCGCTTTACGGCGTTCCTTACGTAAGGTCGAAACAAATTGCTCAAATTGACCTGAAACCTCTTGGAGGGTTGGAGCGCCCACATAGCGGGTTGCGCCATAAAGCCGATGTAGCACATGCTCTAATTGTGGAAAATCTTCATCTTCGATGAGCTGTGCCATTTCATGGATTTCTTGCTCAAAGCTATCGACGAGCATTTTCAGTAAATCGACTGCAAGGTCTTCTTTATTCGCGGCCAACTGCAAGCTTTGTTGCCAATCTAAAATGCTCGGCTCTAGGGCTTCAATCACTGAACTGCGCTCTAAAACCGGCACTTTCTTAAAGTTATCGGTAGTCCATTGGGTCAAGATTTGAATAATTTGATCCATTTGAATGGGCTTGGTGACATAGTCATCCATACCACTTTGCAGAAGCTTTTGTTTTTCATCAGAGAGCGCATGTGCCGTCAAAGCGATAATTGGAAGGCGCTTATGATTTTCAAAAGTCGACTCAAGAGAACGAATGGCACGCGTGGTATCGACACCTGACATCACAGGCATTTGAATATCCATAAAGATGAGGTCAAAAGCCCCCAAACCTTGCTCTTGGCGAGCTTGAATGATTTCAATGGCTTCTTGTCCACTCAAAGCCTTGGTGGTTTTCACATTTAACTCAGAGAGCAGGGCTTCAAGCACAATCAGGTTTGGCAAATGGTCGTCGACAGCCAAAATGTGCAGACCTTGACCATTAAATTCTTCATGCTGCTCTTGATCAAACCAAGGCTCATTACTCAATAACTGAATCAGCGCTGTACGGCTGAGTGGTTGATGCAATGGGCGAGCACGGTACTCGTTCAACATGCTTGGATCGAGCATCATTTGGTAGCCATAAACCGCTAAGTTACCGCTATAACGATGACGAATTTCTTTCAGTAAGGCTTCGGAGTCACCACTGTGATCGACGATCAACCAGGTATTTTCATTGGTTTTTAGCTGATTGAGTCGACTAAATAAATCAAGGATCGACTGCGTTTCAATATGTTCAACATCATAATTTTCTAAGTAATGACGCAGGACATTGGCGGTTGCTGGATGTGCTAAGTAGGAAACGACTTGTAGATTGCTAAATTGTGGATGCACAATTTCAATTTCTTCATCGACCACAAAGCGCGCAGTAAACCAGAAGGTTGAACCTTTTTCTGTTGGGGCACGTTCTTGGTTATCTTCAAAACCAATTTGTCCATGCATCAGGCTGACTAATTGTTTGGAGATGGCAAGACCTAAACCTGTACCACCAAATTGACGGGTAACAGATGCATCACCTTGCGAGAAGGATTCAAACAGTTTCTTACGGTCGGTACCGCTTAGGCCGATACCACTGTCTTGCACACTAAAGTGCAGCAGACATTGACCGATGTCATCATGCTCCATACGGACACGGACAATAATTTCACCATCTGGAGTGAATTTAATTGCATTTGAAATTAAGTTGGTCAAAATTTGCTTGAAGCGTAGGACATCACCAACCACAAATTTCGGCACATTGTCCGCATAGTAGAAGGTCATATCGATGTGTTTTTGTGCTGCCAATGGCGACAACATATCCATCACATCAAAGACGGCTTCTTCTAAGTCGAATTGCGCAGTTTCGAGTTCTAGTTTGCCTGCATCGATTTTCGAGAAATCAAGCACGTCATTAATTAAAGCCAATAAGTGCGCAGAAGATTTACGAATCGTTTGTAGATATAAATTTTGTTCATTACTGAGGTTGCCTTGGCGCAGTAAAAGATGAATAAAACCATCAATACTGTTAAGTGGCGTGCGCAGTTCATGGGAAATATTGGCTAAGAACACCGACTTCGACTGATTGGCATGGATTGCTTGGTCACGTGCTTGACGGTAGGTAATATTTTGCACTTCTAAAGTATCAAGCGTGCGTCTTAAGTCATCTTCCGTTTGTTCGGTATGTTCACGCAGTTCTAAAAAGCTGAAATGTAAGCGTTTAACCACATTCGCAATATCACGCTGTAATAAACGGAGTTCGCCAGTACTGTTAATGATCATGTGCTGATCTAGAGTGTCGGCATTTAAACGTTGTAACTGCATGCGAATTTCGTACATTGGTGCGATCCAACGACGTGAATAAAAATTCAAACACAGCAAAAGTAATAAAAGTGTCAATAAGCCTGTTGCAATCAATACGATTAACACGCGATAGCGGGCAATTTGCAGCGGTTGATTATCCAGTTCAATGCTTAACCATGCCGGCGTCTGGGTTGAATCTGAAATTTTCAGGGCATAAACATGGTTACCCTGATGTGCAATCGGTCCAATAAAAGACGCTTTACTGTCAAAAGCAGGCCAAATATCTTGATCTTGAAAGCCAATGCTCAGGCGGTTGTTGCCTTTGAGATCTAAAATTGCAGCACGAATCAAATGTTTTTCATTCAACATGCTTTGCATGGCATTACGAGCTTGATCAAACTGCCACGGATAAAGGTTGAGTAACTCTATGGCAGATTCTGATGTCGGTTGATAACGCGTCAGGATCGCGACAGCCATTTGTTTTTGTTGTGCTTTGGCTGCATTGGAGGTTTCCGTTATTACCAACATCGCACCGACACAGGCCAAAATGGTGATCGGCACGAAAATAAGTGCAATCAACTGACCATAGGCATGATTTAAGTGTAGGCGTTTAAAAAGCTTTTTGTTGATATTTGACATGGTTTAAGCAGTTTATTCCTTATGCCCCGAATATTAGCATGGATTATTTAAAACTGATTGCGCTTTAATCACTTTCGCGAAAAAGCGAGGCAAATGGGTGCAGGCAAAGGCATTTTTTCATACAATAGGCGCACCTCGATATAGGTGTGAATAATGAGTAATACAACCCCTGATTTTCAAGCAGACGATTTTTTATTAGACCATTACGTCGGCAACACGCCGTTAGTGCGTTTACAGCGTCTGGCAAGTCATACTCAAGCAACAGTATTAGCCAAGTTAGAAGGCAATAACCCAGCGGGTTCGGTCAAAGACCGCCCTGCATATAACATGATTATGCAAGCGGAAAAGCGTGGTCAGATTAAACCGGGTGATACGTTGATTGAAGCGACGAGCGGAAACACAGGGATTGCTTTAGCTATGGTTGCAGCAATGCGTGGCTATAAAATGACCTTGATCATGCCTGCAAGTTCTAGCCAAGAGCGTAAAGATGCCATGCGTGCCTACGGTGCTGAACTGATCGAATCAGAAAACATGGAAGAAGCACGTGATCTTGCCCTTCAAATGGAAAAAGACGGCAAAGGTTTAGTCCTAAACCAATTTGGTAACCCGGACAATGTGGAAGCACATTACCTTACTACTGGGCCTGAAATTTGGAAACAAACAGGCGGTAAAATTACACATTTCGTCAGCTCAATGGGAACCACCGGGACCATTATGGGGATTTCGAAATATTTAAAAGAACAAAATCCGGATATTCAAATTGTCGGTTTACAGCCGTCTGAAGGCTCAAACATTGCTGGTATTCGCCGTTGGCCACAAGAATATCTTCCTACGATTTTTGACCCTTCACGTGTTGATCGTATTATGGATATTCCGCAAATTGAAGCGGAAAAAACGGCTCGTCGTTTAGCGCGTACAGAAGGTATCAGTGCAGGTACATCATCGGGTGGTGCGGTATGGGCTTCAGTTAAATTGGCTGAAGAAAATCCGGATGCCGTGATTGTTTGCATCGTATGTGACCGTGGTGACCGTTACTTGTCTACTGGTCTATTCTCTGTTGTTGATCCTGAATAATTACAGTGGCCGAACGGCACTGGTGAGTACTTATGCGTTTACCTGTTTTAATTTTTGATATCGAAACACTGACAGATTTGAAGTCAGGTGCGCATTTGTATGGACTGGATCTGCCTGAGGTGGATTTAGATGCAGCGCTGACTAAACTGCGTCGCCAAGAGGTGGGCACGGATTTTCAGCGTTTGGCCTTGCATGAAATTGTCTGTATCTCTGGACTATGGATTGATGAAAAGGGCATGAAGTTGTTTTCATTTAGCCGTGAAGACAATAGCGAAGCTGAAATTTTAAAAAAATTCGTTTCTATTTTTGAAAAGCGTCATCCGACCTTGGTCAGTTGGAACGGTTCGCAGTTTGATTTGCCTGTGATTTTGTTCCGTGCCATGTATCACGGATTATCTGCACCAAGTTTGTTCGATCAGGGCGAGATTGATACGCAAAAGCGCTATAATAACTACCAGAATCGTTATCATCATCGTCATGTAGATTTGATGGATGTCATGGCCATGTTCCATGGTCGTCATTTTCAAAAACTTGACGATGCAGCACATTTACTTGGTTTCCCTGGTAAACGTGGTGATGGTGGCTACCATGTGCCTGAATATGTACGTGAACAACAGTGGATGGAACTGACCAGCTACTGTGAAGGCGATGTGCTCAATACATGGTTGATTTATTTACGCTGGCTGTTGCTGAAAGGGCAGTTATTGTTGAATGATCATCAGCACCTGATTCAAAGTACGATTCAATATTTACAAACTCAGCCGCAACACGCTGACTTTTTATCGGTATGGCAGCAAACCTCGCAGCGTACCGAATTCACTCAATCTGATTTCCCATCTTCCACACATTAGGTACGCATGAAACACAAAGCCAAACCCCAAAAAGCCCAACAACCCATTTATACATTTCAGGTTGAATCGCTTTCACATGAGGGGCGAGGCATAGCGCACTTTGGCACGCATCCAGATCATCCTGCAGAAAAACACGGTAAGAAAGTCTTTATCCGTTATGCCTTGCCGGGTGAAACAGTGCGTGCGCGTATTACCAATGTCGTTAAGCGTCTTGAAGAAGCAGACAGTCTGGAATTGCTGAGTGAAGAGTCGTCTCTACGGGTAAAACCGGCCTGCCCACATTATGGGGGCTGTGGTGGTTGTAGCATGCAACATATCCATCCCGATGAGCAAATTCGTTTAAAACAAGGCGTTTTACAATCACATTTGCAACATTTTGCAGGGATACAACCTGATCAATGGTTAGCTCCGTTACGTTCATTGCGTGAAGACTACCGTCGCAAAGCACGTATTGGTGTGCGTTACCTACCTGCAAAAGATAAGCTCGTGGTCGGCTTTCGTGAGAGCCAGTCAAATAAGCTGACTTCGATTGACCGTTGTATGGTGTTGGATCGTGAGTTTGGCTCAATCACCACACTCAAACAATTGTTACAAAGTTTGCAAGGTAAAGCAGATATTGGGCATATGGAACTGGCCATGGGAGATCAAGAAATTGCCCTCCTGATTCGTCATACGGCGGAACTTTGCGCGGAAGATGTCAACCAATTAGTAAAATTTGCGTTACATAAAGAGTGGCAACTGTACTTACAACCTGAAGGGCCAGACAGCTTACATCGCGTGGATCATCCCGATGCACCGATGCGTCTGCACTATGGTCTAAGTGACTTTGCTGTGGAATTTGGCTTTAATCCTCAGGACTTCACGCAAGTGAATTCCACGATTAATCCGCAAATGGTGAAACTGGCATGTGAATTGCTTCAGTTACAACAAGGTGAGCGAGTTCTAGATCTGTTTTGTGGCTTAGGAAACTTTTCTTTACCACTTGCTCAATGTGTGGGTTCAACGGGTCAAGTCGTTGCAGTTGAAGGGAGTGAAGAAATGGTTCAGCGTGGTGCAGAAAATGCACAAAACAATGGACTTTCGCAACTGAAATTTTATTCACAAGATTTAACAAAAGATTTTTCGCATCATTCTTGGGCAAAACAAGGATTTGATGCATTATTGATAGACCCACCACGTTCTGGTGCAGAAGAAATAATGCGTTATGTGCCCAAATTTGGTGCAAAAAGAATCGTTTATGTGTCATGTAATCCTGCAACACTAGCACGCGATGCTGGAATGCTGGTACAACAAGGCTACCGTTTGAAAAAAGCGGGTGTCATGGACATGTTTACCCATACAGGGCATGTCGAATCGATTGCTTTGTTCGAAAAAGAAAATCAGATAAACGATTAAAAGTTATGAAGCGTAGAAAACTAGGAGTAGGGTATGGTCACAGTACGTGAACAATTACCTGGACGTCTCAATGAGCTGTCTCAGGAAACGACTGTAGAACATGCCGAGCAAGCACAGCATGATTTGGCTGAATGGCTAGAGCGTGTGAGTGGCATGTTTGACGGGGCTCCTCTAAATCAACTCGAAGAAGTTGCACATCTGACCTTACAGAATGAACTTGAAACAACGGTCAACCATCGCTCGAATACCTTCTATACGGGTATTGAAATGGCGGATATTCTTGCTCATCTGTATGCGGATGAAGATACGTTATCAGCAGCCATGCTGTATCGAAGTGTTCGTGAAGGCGTAACCAGTTTAGAAGAAGTCCAAAGCAAATTTGGCGATCAAGTGCATGCTTTGGTGAAAGGCACGCTTGCCATGGGTAAGTTGTCTGACCTGATTGAGCAAAATAAACGTTTAGAAGATCATTTTAATAATAACCAGCGTGAACATTTGACCGGCATTTATAAAATGCTGATTTCGGTGACCGAAGATGTTCGCGTTGTATTAATCAAACTTTCTGAACGTACCTATGCATTACGTGAGTTAGCGCATTCAACCAAAGAGCGTCAAGAGCGTGTCGCACGAGAAATTTTAACCATTTACTCGCCGCTCGCGCACCGTTTAGGGATTGCACAGCTTAAGTGGGAGCTTGAAGATCTCGCTTTCCGTTATCTAGCACCTGAACGTTATAAAGAAATTGCATCCTTACTAAATGAAAAACGTTTAGAGCGTGAACAATATATTCAGTTCGTAACAGAAAAGTTGCGTAAAGAACTGTTAGATCATGGCATTGAGGCCGAGATTAATGGTCGGGTTAAACACATTTATTCGATTTATCGAAAAATGAAGAGTAAGAACCTGAGCTTTGATCAGCTTTATGACATTCGAGCGGTTCGTGTTTTGGTGGATAATGTACCTGAGTGTTATCATACACTGGGGATCGTTCATCAGATTTGGCGTCATATTCCGCATCAGTTCGATGATTATATTACCAACCCGAAAGCCAATGGTTATCGCTCACTGCACACGGCCGTGATTGCAGAGAACAAATCTTTAGAAGTGCAAATTCGTACGCACAATATGCACGAAGAAGCTGAACTCGGGGTGTGTTCGCACTTTAACTATAAAGAAGGCTCTAAAACCACAGATTATTCATTTAATCATCGCTTACATTCTTTGCGTGCAGTGCTTGAACATTATCAAGAACGAAATGATGCCAGCGCACATAAAGAAGATGAAGATTCTGAAAACTTCGAACAAATCCAAGAGTTTGAAGATTTTGAGAAAATCTATGTGTTTAGTCGTGATGGTGATATCAAAGAATTACCACGCGGTTCGACCGTGCTCGACTTTGCCTATCATGTGCATACTGAGGTGGGCAACAAGTGCTATGCGGCACGAGTGAACCAACGTTATGTGCCTTTAACCTATACCCTCAAAACTGGGGAACAGGTTGAGATTTTAACCAAGAAAGATCGTGAGCCGAACCGAGATTGGTTGGTAAACTCACTGGGGTATATCAAGACGGCTCGTGCACGTGACAAGTTACGTCATTGGTTCCGTCAGCAAGACCGTAGTAAAAATTTGGAAGTGGGACGTGAGATTCTGAATAAAGAATTGTCACGTTTGGCGATTCACCCGAAAAGTATCGATTTGAATGATTACTGCAATCATTTTAATGTGAAATTGGGTGAAGATATATTGATTGGCTTGGTGAGTGGCGACATTAGCTTACATGCCTTAATCAATCAGGTTAACCGTCATATGCACCTCGATCAGGATGAGCCTGAACTGGTGTTAAAACCGACCTTGAACCCTCGTGCAAGTCATACGCTTTCGGCGCATGGTATTTTGATTGATGGTCTGGACAATGTAGAACTACACATTGCTCAGTGTTGTCAGCCTGTGCATGGTGAATCGATTGCTGGTTATATCACACTGAATCGTGGCGTGAGTATCCATAAGGTCGCATGTCCGGATTATATCCGTATGATTGGACAAGAGCCTGAGCGTGCGGTTGAAGCGGATTGGGAAATGCAGCCAACTCGTGGTCAAAGTGTGCAAATCGTGGTGGAAGCTTATGACCGTCGTGGTTTGCTTAAAGATCTGACTCAAGTGATTTTCTCAGACCAAATCAACATTCGTCAGGTGAATACGATTTCCGAAAGTGATGGTATTGCCAATATGAAGTTATTGATTGAAGTGAAGGGCTTGGCGCAGTTGTCGAAACTGTTGGCACGTCTAGAGCAACAACCTGGCATTATTAGCGCCCGTCGATTGGTGCAAGGTAGCTAAAAATAAAGCTGTATAAAAAAACCCGCTGTGTGCGGGTTTTTTATTATATTGAGGGAGAGAAATTATAAAATTGAGTGCTTATGCTCCCTTCAGAGCTTTTTGAAAAGCGTCGACAGAATTTAACACGAGCTATCGATCATTGGGTGTCAATTGGCCCTTTTAAAAATGGTAAAGCCGTATGTGAACATTTTGGCTTATCAGTTCCTTTAATTTCCCAATTATTAAATAGTCATCGGCAGATTGGAGAGAAATTTGCACGTGAATTAGAGTCACAATTGGGACTCATTAAGGGAAGTTTAGATCATGAAGTTCAGTTTATAGAACAAAACAAGTGCACTGAGGAGCAAGCAAGCTTGGTCCTTTTTGAAATGCAGGTGGTTGAGACACAGGCATTTTCGTTAAAACCGATTTCAAATGATTCATCTCAATATTCAGCATTATTTAAAAACACTCAAGACCTGTATTTCATTCGCATCACAGCGTCGTATTATGCACCTATATTACAAGAGGGTTGGCTTGTGGTCTGTGACGAACGGCGAGGGGTAGAGAGATCGGATCTAGCCTGTGTATATTTGCGAAATGGCTTAAATTTAATTTTAAACGTGATACAGCAAACAGATGATACATGGCAATTTGCAAGTCTAGACCAAAAACGACAGGTAGAATTCCTGCAATCCGATATTGAAAAATTACATCCTATTATTGCGATCTTACCTAGCCCATTTATTTAAGGTAGTCGCATAAAAAAACCCATCCGAAGATGGGTTTTGATCTGAACTATAAGTTGAAAGGCTTAAGGAATCTCTTCTTCTTCAAATTCAGGCTTCACTTGTACAATGAAGTCTTGACGGTTCAGGCCACGCCATAACGCGAAGGCTGTACCAATGTAGATTGATGAATATGTACCCACAAATACACCAACAAACATTGCAACAGAGAACCATTTCAGACCATCACCGCCCAGTACCATCATCGCTACAACAACCAATAACAGTGTCATAGAGGTGTGAATGGTACGGCGAAGTGTTTCAGTCAAAGCACTGTTCACAACTTCAAGAGGTTCAGCACCGCGAATCTTACGGAAGTTTTCACGAATACGGTCAGATACAACGATGTTATCGTTGAGCGAGAAGCCGATAATCGCGAGTAGCGCAGCCAAAACTGTTAAGTCAAACGGCCACTGCATCATAGCAAAGATACCAATGGTCACCACGATATCGTGGAATAAAGACAGTACAGCGCCCATCGCAAGTTTGAACTCAAAGCGAATAGTGACATAAACCAGCATGAGCAGTAGGGCAAGACCAACAGCGCCCGCAGAACGCACGTAGAGTTCATTACCGACTTGACCACCCACCACATCGACTTTATGCACTTCTGCTTTATTGCCCGGCAATTGAGCGGCAGTCGTAATGGCTTTGGTTAAGTCTTCAGCTTCAATGTCTTTTTGAACTGGCATACGAACCATCAGGTCGCGGTCAGATCCTAAAGTTTGTACTACAGGATCTTTAAAACCAGCTTTTGTCAGCGCTGAGCTCACATCGGTAGATTTTACTGGTTGACTATAGTTCAACTCTGCTGCTACACCGCCAGTAAAGTCCAAACCGAGGTTTAGACCTTTGGTGCAAATAAAAAAGATACTTGCGAGCGTTAAAATAATCGATATCAAGGCTGCCGGTTTGGCAATCTTCATAAAGGGAATAATGTGCTCGTTATCCGGACGGCCGTATTGTTTCGGTTGAGTATTTTCAGTCATCTTCGATCTCCTAAATGCTCAACTTCTTCAGGTTACGTTTTTTACCATAAATGATTTGTACGATTGCACGTGTCACGGTAATCGCTGTGAACATTGAGCAGACAATACCAATCATTAGGGTAACCGCGAAGCCTTTAATTGGGCCTGTGCCAATTGCGAACAGAATGAAAGCAACCAAGAATGTGGTTAAGTTGGAGTCAAAGATGGTGTTATACGCACGATCATAACCCGCAACAATCGCCTGTTTCGGCGAGGCACCCCATTTAATTTCCTCTCGTATCCGCTCACAGATCAGTACGTTGGCATCGACCGCCATACCAATGGTAATCACGATACCTGCAATACCCGGAAGGGTGAGGGACGCGCCAATCCAAGACATGATGGTTAAAATCATGGCAAGGTTAACCACGAGTGCAAAGTTGGCAATCAAGCCGAACACACGGAAGAAGACTACCATCCAAATCGCAACCAATAAGAAACCGATTTGAGTTGATAATACGCCTTTGTCAATGTTTTCTTGACCGAGACTCGGACCAATCACACGTTCTTCAACGAAGTACATTGGCGCTGCCAAAGCACCTGCACGTAACATCAATGCAAGTTCAGATGCTTCTTGAGGTGAATCCAGACCAGTAATACGGAACTGAGAACCCAATACGGCTTGAATCGTTGCCGCATTGATGACCACAGATTCGGTATAAGGTGTACGAACTTCAGTTTGTGTGCCTGTTGTAGGATCTGCAACATAACTAATTTTTTGTTTGTTCTCGATGAACAGAACAGCCATTCGTTTGCCTACAGCATTACGAGTGGCTTCAGACATCAACTTACCGCCCGCAGTATCCAAAGTAATATTTACTTCAGCACCACCTGTATCTTGGCTAAAGCCTGATGACGCATTTTGTACACGTTCACCTGTTAAGATACGGTTACGGTTAAGCAATAATTGACGACCGCTGTCCAAAGATTCATAAGCAAATGCTTCTGTACCTGGCGGTAATGAGCCTTTTGCTTGACCTGTGTAAGGATCGATATATTGATCATTTAAGTCAGAAACTAAGCGGAACTCAAGGTTTGCAGTACGACCAAGTACACGTTTTGCTTCAGCAGTATCTTGTACACCCGGTAATTCAACCACAATACGGTTGCTACCTTGAGTTTGCACCAATGCTTCCGCTACACCTAACTCGTTAATACGGTTACGTAAAGTCGTTAAGTTTTGGTTGACAGCATAAGACTGAATTTCTTGTTTACGTGTATCTGTGTAGCTTAGACGAAGAGTCGAACCTTCAGTTGTTGCAACAGCTTGTTGAGTATATTCATTGCCGTTACGACGAAGGAAATCCATAGCTGCAGAACGGTCATCATTATTTGCAAATTGCATCGTAATGGTGTTGTTGTTCAAAGATAAGCTATTGAATTTTAATTTATTGTCACGAAGTTGGCGACGTAAGTCAGCCGCAGACGTTTCCATACGTTGTGAAATGGCTTTATCCATATCCACTTCAAGTAGGAAATGTACACCACCACGTAAATCCAGACCCAGCTTCATTGGTTTAGCACCAATTTTTTGTAGCCATTCTGGGGTAGTAGGCGCAAGGTTCAGTGCGACGACATAATTTTCACCGAGCCCACGACGCAGTGCTTCTTTCGCTTTTAATTGTTGTTCGCTCGAATCAACACGTAATAAAGCGGCATTATTGGTGAAGCTATTGTCATGGCTGGCAATATTTTCAGATTTTAAAATCTGCTCTGCTTTTTGTACGATGCTTTGGTCAATCTGGGTACCGGCTTTGGCACCTGAAATTTGAACAGCAGGTTCATCAGGATACAAACTTGGCAGGGCATATAATGTACTGATGACTAGTACCACTAGAATCAGTAGATATTTCCATGCTGGGTAACGCATTCGTTTTCTTCTTAAAATGAAAAAAGCCGTGCGGGTGCACGACTTATTTTTTGATTAAAGGTTATTTAGAGTGCCTTCAGGCAGAACTGAAATCACACTTGCGCGTTGTACTTTTACTTCTACGCCACGGTTCAGTTCAACAACTGCAAAATCACCTTCGATTTTTGTGATTTTACCCATTAAACCGCCCGCAAAAACAACTTCACTACCAACACCTAGGCTTTCAATTAGTGCACGATGTTCTTTTGCACGTTTTGATTGAGGGCGCCAGATCAAGAAGTAGAAGATTGCGACAAATACCGCAATCATCAACAGGTTTGCCATCATGCTCGGTTGCTGTGCAGCTTCACCTGCCGCGTGAGCAGTAGAAATAAAAAGGCTCATTTCATTTTCCTAAACTAAAAAAACTGGTTATCAATACTTTGATAAATAAATTGGACTTGTTCAGCAATTTACCTTGTCTTTTTCTTCAGCGCAAATGCTGAAAGAATTAATCTTGAGGACAAGGTGGCACTTCCATGCCGCGACGACGATAAAAGTCTTCAACAAACTCATCAAAAGTGCCATGATCGAGAGCATCACGCATCGCTTCAGTCAGACGCAGGTAATAACGTAAGTTATGAATAGTACCGAGCATCGAACCGAGCATTTCGCCGCATTTCTCAAGATGGAAGAGATAAGATTTGGTGAAATTTGTACAGGTATAGCAGTCGCAATGTGGGTCAAGCGGACTTTGATCATGACGATATTTGGCATTGCGAATACGCACTAAACCGTCAGTCACAAAATAATGACCATTACGTGCATTTCGAGTTGGCATCACACAGTCAAACATATCGACACCGCGACGAACTGCTTCTACGATATCTTCTGGTTTACCGACACCCATCAAGTAACGTGGTTTATCCGCAGGCATTTTCTCTGGAAGATAATCCAATACTTTGATCATTTCTTCTTTAGGTTCGCCAACAGACAAGCCACCAATGGCATAACCATCAAAATCAATTTCTTTGAGACCATTTAAAGATTCATCACGTAAATCTTCATACATGCCGCCTTGGATAATACCAAATAGTGCATTACGGTTTTTCAGCACGTCATGATGTTGAGTCTTACAACGTTTCGCCCAACGCAATGAAAGCTGCAGTGATTTTTGCGCTTCTTCATGTGTCGCAGGATAAGGCGTACATTCATCAAAAATCATCACGATGTCTGAATTCAGCGTGTGCTGAATATCCATCGAAATTTCAGGAGATAAAAAGACTTTAGAGCCATCAATCGGAGAGCGGAAAGTCACGCCCTCTTCTTTAATTTTGCGCATAGCGCCAAGGCTGAAGACTTGGAAACCGCCTGAATCTGTCAAAATCGGGTTATTCCATTTCATGAATTGGTGTAAACCACCATGTTCACGAATGACATCTAGGCCTGGACGTAAATATAAATGGAAGGTATTGCCCAAAATAACTTGGGATTTAATTTCTTTAATGTCACGTGGGAGCATGCCTTTTACAGTACCGTAAGTACCGACAGGCATGAACATAGGTGTTTCAACAACACCATGTTCAAGGGTTAAACGGCCGCGACGAGCACGGCCCGATTGCGCCAATTTTTCAAACTTCATACAAGGTCCAGATCAAGGCGAAAAAACAGTTCGCTGATGGTAAGAGGGCTAAAAGTGCTCTATTTTCCTTGATTCTGCGGTTAAACGCTAGCTTTGTCGGGTGTTAAGTCTGTAAATTTATAGATTGCATCTTGTGACAAGGTTTCATCTGAACTCTTGGCATTAAAATAGAACTGGTTAATTCGCTGCAAAATTTCTTCTTTTTCCATCGCAAATGTGCCTTTCGGGTCCGATGTCATGGCCACGATACTGTCAATAAGCTTTTGAATATAAGGATTCGTGGTTGCATAGCTTTTTTCTAAGCTTAAAAGATAGACTTCATTGGCTACATGTAAATAGTTATAAGGTTGTATTTGAACGATTTGAGCCAAATCAATCAGCAGGTCTTTATCATACTGAGACAGCTTCATACGCTTGGGTAAGCTGTCGAGCTTGAGTGGTTGTTTGGATTTGAGAAAATCGTCAAGTTGTGTGCTTGGAGTATTTAAAACCTGAGCTGAATAAATTTCTATTTCGGGCTGTGTCTGGACCGTGATAAAAAACAGAATATTGTCCAGTTCTATGCCGTAGGACTGGACCAAGTCGATTTTTGTTTGTTGTATGGCATTGAGCAAGATTGAAAGATGGTTAGCCGATTCAGACTTTATCGTACTTTTTATAGAAGATGGATCAAGGTTTAAATGGCCCACTTCATTTACAGATGTCAGTTTAAACTGCGCCAAGTCTTGACTTAAAGCCGGTAGGTTACGATAGCGCCATTTCGACACATTCCATCGATCATGCGCTGCAAGATATTGAGCAGAATCTTCATCTTCGGCAAAAACACTACGCTGCGTAGAGACAGCGATATAGTCTATGGATAAATAGGGATTGAACACCAACGTACATGCGTAAATATGGTTGTCTTGGTGCTGCTCATAGAGTTTGAAAAACGCCTGAATCAGCACATTTTTCAGTGCATTAATTTGATTTTGCATATTTTATTTTTCTTTCTAGTTTTGGAGGTGCTTGATCACCTCATCATTATTTTTTTACTTTGGTACGTTAAAGCCCGAACTTAAAAGTTCGGACGATAATCAAAATTTTGGCTGGCAGCTTGATCGCGGAAAGGGCGAACCGCTTTTTTACTCAGCAATAGCGTATTAATAATATTGTTAGGAAACACTTGAATGTGGTTGTTGAACAACTCGACGTTGCGGTTAAAAATAGTAATCGCCGCACCGACATTTTCGTTTTGTTCTTCAATTTCATTCATCATTTTCAGATAAATATCATTGGCTTTGAGCTCTGGATAGTTTTCAACCACAACATTCAGGCTGCGCATCAGATCTTGATTTAAGGCTTCGATACGCTGTAATTGGCTGACATCGGTACTATTTACGTTCAAATTCATAATGTTTTGACGGAGTTCAGTGACTTTTGCCAAAGTCCCTTGTTCAAAATTGGAATATTGCTCAACCAAAGGCTGTAATCCATCTAAAATTTTGATTTTTTGACGTTCATAGCTGGCTACATCTGACCATGCACGAATGGTTGCATTGTGATGTCGGACAATACTGTTGCGAATCATGATTGCGCCAATCACCAATGCAATGATGATTAAAACAAAGATCAAAAGCCCCATAAAATTTTATCCTCAAGATAAAAGGTCGTAATTTAAAACATTATTGAGTGAAATCTATTTTAAAAACTGCGTTAAGTCGTTTTTCAAATTTTCTAAAGCGTTTAATTTAAAGGTTCTAAGATGTCCACGCAATGCCGAAACATCCTGAATTCGTTTTGCTTTACTACTGACTTTAAATAAATCTGTAGAGCCAAGATAGCACATTATTCGGTGGCTCGGATGAAATAGCAGATCACCTTCACGGTTTTGAAAAAAATCCGCCAGTCGGAGTACAAAGCCCGGGCTGAGTAATTTAGCGATTTCCATTTGGTTATCGCCATAAAATTTTAATTTTTGATTGGTTTGAATATCGCTGCTGTGCCAAGGAAAACTATAGGGATAGCCAAAGTTTTTGCCTGTTGCAGATACGGCAAGACCATGGATGCCAATATCAAAAACGAATACACCCCACAGGTCTTTATGGATTTCTTTGACCGTGACTTCAGCGCCGTCTTTGTCGCGTACCTTCAGTTCACTCACATAGTGATATTGAAAGACCATGACTTGATGCTGTTGCTGATTTTCATCTTCCCAAACCGTACTGGCGAAGGTCCGAATATCATTCGAAAGGCTGCCTTGCTTAAACACAGGGAACATACGTTTAAGATTGCCAATAAACTGTAGATTATTCAGCGGCATCGAAATGTATTCAGGCTGTCGGTTAAAGGCCAGTTGGTATTTTTTTGCAATGCATTCGGTTTCTAAAAATGCAATTACATCTTCGATCGGATCATCTTTTTCATAGCTGATATACGCCCAAAACACCATGACCAATCCCGCAGCAAAGCAAAGCTGTGCCCAGCCATGATCGGGCTGAATCACAATAAACAGCATGAAGCCGATACCCAGTGCGGCTAAAGCCAGCGGCAGTAAATTTTCAAATTTGAGCGTAATGGGCGCGTTCCAAGGATGCAACCCATCGAGGAGCTCTTGGTGTGTTTTTGCGTTTCGGCCTATATCCCATAGCCGAGCAATATTCTGAAAAACAACTTCATTCTTTTTGCGACGAATATGGATGGAATGCTTTACAGAATCTATCGGCATAGGGATGATTTCAGCGTTCGATTATTTGTGGTTAATATTATCAATTAACATCGCATCACCATAACTAAAGAAGCGATATTGGCTGTCGACGGCATGGTGATAGGCATTCAAAATATTGTCTCGATTAGACAACGCTGACACTAACATGAGCAGGGTAGACTCAGGTAAATGGAAGTTGGTAATTAAACGATCGACCACTTTGAACTCATAACCTGGGTAGATAAAGATTTGTGTATCACCAGTCCAACCCTTGAGTTCGCCGCCATTGGCTTGAGCGGCACTTTCAGTCGCACGAGTCGCTGTAGTACCGACAGCAATAACTTTATTGCCACGTGCTTTTGTCTCACGGATTAAAGCCATAGATTCTTCTGATACGTCACACCATTCGCTGTGCATGATGTGGTTTTCAATGTCATTGGTACGTACGGGTAAAAATGTGCCTGCACCCACATGCAAGGTAACAAAGGTTTTATTTACGCCTTTGTCTGCCAGTTTTTTGAGTAGCGTTTCATCAAAATGTAAGCTTGCTGTTGGTGCTGCAACTGAAGCCAATTTGGTCGGATCGTTAAAAACAGTTTGGTAACGTTCGGTATCAATCGCTTCTGCTTCACGGTTAAAGTAAGGCGGAATCGGTAAAGCACCGTATAAATCTAAAACTTGTAAAATAGGCTGTGAAAATTCCACAACAAATAAGTTTTCATGACGGCCTTGAACGGTCACTTTAACTTCGTCTGGACCAATAAATAATTCTGCACCTTCTTTAGGCGTATTACTGGCTTTAATGTGGCAATGTGCGGTTTTTGGGTCAAGAATACGTTCAACCAAGACTTCAACTGCACCACCTGTAGCGCGTTTGCCTTTTAAGCGGGCTTTCATCACTTTGGTATCGTTTAGTACCAATAAGTCACCTTCATTGAGCAAGTCTAAAATGTCAGTGAAATGATGGTCGTGATATTCGCCATTCAGGTCGAGATGGAGCAGGCGTGATGCACTACGTGTTTCAAGCGGATAGCGGGCAATGAGTTCGTCAGGGAGATTGAAGTTAAAGTCAGAAAGTTGCATGTTAAGAAATCTGAAAAGGGGATAATGAAATTTGGCTTAGTATAAGCTTTTTTAGGTTTTAACGCTGAAATTGATGGATTATCCATCTAAAAATTCTTATACGGTTTATTTTTAATCAAATGAGAACATCATGCGTTGACAAGTTTTTGAAACAGTTTATTATACGTTTCAACACCTTCCCGAGGTGGTGAAATTGGTAGACGCGGTGGATTCAAAATCCACTATCAGAGATGATGTGTCGGTTCGAGTCCGACCCTCGGGACCAAAATTCTAAAAGACCCCAAGCTTATTAAGACTTGGGGTTTTTTATTGCCTGAAGGAAATTAAAAATAAGATATTTGGTAATTATGCTCTAAAGCTTTCGGATAACTTATAAATGATTTGAGAAATAAATTTTTAATAAAAAATAGGGGTGTATATGTCAGCAAATTTAAATGCAGAACTAAACTTGAATCAATTTGCATTAAAATTATTGGAAAGTACTTATGGATTGGAATTTATTTGTGTACTTATTTTTCTTGTGGTGATGGTCTCTAGTATTTACTTTCTTGCTAAATCTGGCGTGATTTCAGGGTTAAGAGATTATAGTGATTACAAGCGGCGAAAAAAGAATGAATATATTGATGAACAAGAAAATCTTCTCAAGGAAGATACTTTAACTGAGTTTTCTAATGAGTTGAAATATCATTTGAAAGTCGCAAAGTTAGCAAATTATTTAAATGTTAAAAATAAAGATTTGCTTAAATACATCTTGTCTTGCTGTGATAAAGATAGGGCCGTTAGATTATATAAAAAGGGGGCAGGAGTATTTGGAAAAAGATGAAGTAAGTCGTAAATATGAGCTGAAGAAAAAATATACAAAGAATAAGATAAAATGGTATGGGTATTGCGGGACGATTTTATATATTTTCATTAATGCTATTGGTTGTGCTCCATATAAGTTGACAAAAATAACTAATCATGCGAAAAGGTTTTTTTAGTTAACAGATGTTCACACATGCCTCGGATTGTTTCTGTACCACTTAGTTTAGAACAGCGAGAACGACTCATTTTTCTGGCCAA
>NZ_VPBP01000032.1:0-33754 GCF_013418685.1 Acinetobacter sp. YH12129 | reverse complement strand
ACTGAGGATCAGAAAGCTTGTTTGAATCGATGTATTTCATCCGCAGATTATGCACGAATGCTAAGAAATCCGGAGTGCAAATATTAACCAAAAATAAGATCGTTTTTTGATTTATGAAAGAGATCTATTAATTAAGGGTTTATAATTTCATGTGCGGACGAATTCTTAGTTTGAGGGAGGTATTGGGAATGGTTTTAGGTAATAAGCCGCGTTGTAATAATTCTTCAAAGACCAAAACAGGGGCATAGGCATCGGCAGCGGCATAACGAATTTGTTCCGGATTTAAGCGCTTTTTGGCCCAATTCGAGGTACTGACCGATTTAGATTTTGGAAAATTCACACGAAAAAGCAGTGCCATGGCATTTTTTAAACCGACGGGTTGGCTTAAGCCAAAAGAAGCAAAGCACTTGGAGAGTTCCAACACACTATTCAGTTCGATGCCATTTTTACGAAATAAATGCGCATCATTTTTTAAGCCAAATCCCACTTTAATTTGATCACGATTACTCAAGATTGGTCTTAAAAAATCCCAAGTGCATTCGTTCATTTGAAACAACCACGCCTGTTGCGCCGTCGCAAGTTGGATTAAATGTGGACCGGTAGAGACCTCACCTTTACGAAAAGTCGGCTTAGATTCAGAGTCGAAACCGAATAAGGCAGTCGTCTGCAATTCATCGGCCCAGTGTTGGCATTGTTCTGCATTGTGAATGACATGGATCTGCTCTGGCACTAAATTTTGGAACAATGGAAAATCTTTAATCTGTTCTTTTGTTGGCAAAATAGGTGTCAGTAGAGCATCAGTCATTGTGATTCAATTCAAAGGCTTATTGTTGCAGCCTAGAGCGTTTAGGTCGGAAATGCAAATACCGAGATGTGGCGTTGAGCATGAGCGATTGACTCATCGGCCTGTCATAGCGCGTTGCTATGACAGTGACGAAGGTACTTAAACACAGTGACCAAGAGACTTAAAGTCAGTGACGACTTAAAATAGAAAACGCGCAGTAAATAATACATTTACCAAGATCAGTAAGAATAAACCGATAAAGAGAAAGGCGAGGACCACCTCCCATGTTTTGGATGTACGTGGCTCGCCATATTGATTGGCATTTGCAGACCCCGGGATGAGCATCAGCGCAATGCACATAACGATATTGAGCAACGGAATCAGCTCTAAGAGTGCAAACCAGCCTGAGAGATTAAAGTCATGCAAACGACGCACTGAAAAAATCATCAAAGGGATCAGCATTAAAATATTTAGGATCAATCCAATCACTTGCGTCATTGGATTTTCAGCATGAGCTATTAGGGCATTGAGGGTATTGGGCATCATGCTGACGATCAGTAGCATCAATATGCTCAGTATGAGGCCATAGAAGACATTCCAACCGATAAAAGACATGCGATTAAAACGACCGTCACGGTTCCAACCAGAGTTTATATTGGGTGAATTATTCATATTAAATGATCTTAAATTATCGTAAAAAGTATTGTTATCATTCATTTTTAGCCGCAAAAAATTGAGCTAAAAACGACATAAAAATGTGAAAAAGTACAGGATTTGATCCTGTACCAAAAAAGCGCGTTGATTATAAAGGTAAAGTACAAAAAAAGCCCACTTGTGTGAGCTTGTTTGAGTAGATGTATTGCTGTTTAGGACGATCTCGGCGGCATCTAATGATTTATCATTATTGTTGTTGAATCGTGGTTTGTTGAGAGCGGATCACATAGTTTTGGTAAGACGGAATCATGATCGCAGCGAGTATACCGAGTATAAACACCACGATATACAAAACAGCGAGTACTGTTTCCCAGCCTTTGGTCGGGCGTGGTTGTCCAAAGCTATTACTACCGCTATTACCCGGTGCAAATAACACATAGAGCGCAAATAATATATTCACTACAGGAACTAAGATCAGCAGTGCAAGCCATCCAGAATGGTCTCGGTCATGTAAACGACGGATTAAGAAAATGACGCTGTAATAAATGACGATGGCATACATGATAAAGAAAATAATCATGAGTGGCGTCGACATTGCACCCTCAGTCAACGCATTTTGCGCACCGGGTATGAGCAGGCCGACTACAACAGCAATTAGCGTAAAAATAATGCCGAGAAGTAGATTCCATGCAAGATATGCGCGCCGGCTAAAGCGACCACTGGCTTGGGTCGGTGAGTCAGATGTGAATGTATTCATTATTATTCCTAGGCTTTGGTATTTTTATAAGTAGGCAAATTCTAAAATGAATATGTAGAAAATAAAAGGATGAAAAATAAACAGTACAAAAAAGCCCGCAAGGAGCGGGCTTTTTTGCGGTGAAGGAATTTTAAATATCCCATTCCACAAAGTTTTTCAGCAATTGCAGGCCGGCTGTATGACTTTTTTCTGGGTGAAATTGTGTCGCAAACAAGTTTTCCTTGTGAATTGCGGTACAGAATTCCAAACCATAGTCACAGGTTGCAGCGACAATGCTTGAATCTTGCGGCTCTACATAGAAGCTATGTACGAAATAGAAACGTGCATCTTGCTCAATGTTTTTCCACATCGGGTGGCTAGGGTCTGCCTGATGCACTTGGTTCCAGCCCATGTGTGGCACTTTTAATCCCTCTACATCAGGAAAGCGTTTAACCGAACCTTCAAAAATACCCAATGCATCTGCACCGCCATTTTCTTCGGAATGCTGCATTAGGGCCTGCATACCGACACAGATCGCAAGCACAGGTTTATTAAATGCCGCTTTACGGACAACTTCATCAATGCCTGCATCATGCATGCCTTGAATACAGTCACGCATTGCTCCCACACCGGGGAACACAATTTTATCTGCTTGTGCAATCAGCTTAGGATCATTGGTGACATCAACAGTTGCGCCCACGTGTTCGAGGGCTTTTGCTGCTGAGTGAAGATTTCCCATGCCATAGTCAAGAAGGGCAATACGGGTCATTACAATGTTCCTTTGGTAGACGCAACAGTATTTTCGGCACGCGGGTCAACTTCACACGCCATACGTAATGCACGGGCAAAGGCTTTAAATACGCTTTCAATTTGGTGGTGGCTGTTTTTGCCTTTTAGGTTGTCGATGTGCAGCGTCATTAACGCATGGTTCACAAAACCTTGGAAAAATTCAGAGAAAAGATCCACATCAAAAGTCCCGATGCGCGCGCGAGTGAATGGAATATCCATCCAAAGACCCGGACGGCCAGATAAATCAACCACGACACGACTCAGTGATTCATCGAGCGGCGCATAGAAGTGACCGTAGCGACGTAAGCCTTTTTTATTGCCCAGTGCTTGAGCAAAAGCTTGACCCAGTGTAATCCCACAGTCTTCTACGGTATGATGATCGTCAATTTCAAGATCGCCATCACAATGAATATCAATATCAAACAGACCATGTCGCTTGATTTGATCAATCATATGATCTAAAAATGGAACACCAGTGTTTAAAGTGCCTTGACCAGTACCATCAAGATTCACACGAACTCGAATTTTGGTTTCGTTGGTGTTTCTTACCACTTCACTGATACGATCTGTCATAGACACGTTCCTCAAATACGTCAAAATGATTGATGTAAAAATATTTTCGCTGTGACGAAAAGTCACCGCATATTAGATTGCTCAGGAGGGTTTATCAATGCCTATTACCGTACATGCCTATACTTCTTTAGAAAATGATGAAGTGCGCAGCCAGCTTGAGCGACTGTATGACACCAGCCCTGAGTTTAGCGACGGTTCCGATGCGATTGAACAACTTGAGCAGAACTTAGCTCAGTATACCTTAGTTTATACTGCAGAATTTAATACAAAATTGATTGGTGCGATTTGGTGTACAGGCCAAGGTGAAAGCAAAACCCTTGAATATATTGTGGTACACCCTGCAAATCGTGGGCGTGGTGTTGCAGAGCGCTTGGTCAGTGAGGCCACCCGTATGGAAGAAGAAAAAGGGGTGAAAACTTTTGAACCAGGTTGTGGCGCGATCCACCGCTGTTTGGCACACATTGGAAAAATTACTGCGGCTGAATAACCTGCCCTCCAATAATAAAGCAGCCATTGAGCTGCTTTTTTGTTGGATAAATACAGTTTCGTCACTGTAATTTCAGCTGTGGAAATTTGAAATCACTCAAAAAATAAGCAAATAGTGTGAAATATTGATTTAAAAATAAACATTTGCACAAAAAAGCGTAACGGATGCTTGACGCCATGAGACTGAAATTGTTTAATACGCCCCATCGGCGTGATAGCTCAGTAGGTAGAGCAACGGATTGAAAATCCGTGTGTCCCCAGTTCGATCCTGGGTCTCGCCACCATATTCAAAACTGATTTTTCAGTTTATCAATCCCTGATCCCATCAGGGATTTTTTTTGCCTAAAAAATATGCATACGAAAAATATTTTTATAAATATGATTGACTAATTAACTGAGATGCGGCTTAATACACCGCATCGGCGTGATAGCTCAGTAGGTAGAGCAACGGATTGAAAATCCGTGTGTCCCCAGTTCGATCCTGGGTCTCGCCACCATATTCGAAAAAACCTCAAACCATTGTTTGAGGTTTTTTTTCGTCTGCTGTTTTTCAGGTGTTGATATTTCGCACAGTTTAACTGCTACAATCCATGCCAGATGATGAGCCCAATGGCTATAAGAAAATTATTAAAAAATAAGGGTTAAGGTTGTGAAGAAAATATTATTTCCTGTTTTGATCGGTATGAGTGTCTTGCTGAGCGCATGTGGTGGCGGGGGCGGCAGTAATGTCGATTCTTCCTATTCTAAAACCATTATTCAAAATGGTGTGACCTATGAATGTAAAAGTGAAAATGCAGCAGCGCTTTGTGATAATGGCAATTGTTCTTCTTGTGAATCATCGCTCGATAAAATAATCACAGCATCATGCAGCACCAGTATTTCCGCAGGGCAAACAATTTTTGCCGTGACCAAAACGGGCTGTGTATCCAATATGAAATCGGGCAGCAGAATAACTGCAGCATGTGATAATGGTCTGCTTAAATTAAAAGTTGGATCTAACTTTAGCTTAAATCAGGTGATTAACACGGGTACGACGATGAGCTCTGGTGAATATATTGTCGGCACAGAAGTGCTCCGCTGTAGGCTTTAATCAAATGAACATAGATTCGTGGAGTGACAGTTGAAGCGACTTCAATATGCGGCGATTGGACTGCTCTGTTTTGCACTGGGCTATATTGCGGCATCGTGGAATGACCAACCAAGCTTGACGTCGCCGCCACCTGAGCACTCGCTTGTAACTTTGGCGACGAGTAATCCTGTGGCACTCTTGGCTTTAGATCAAGATGCCTCGGATCAACCTCATTCTAAAGATATACAGCAACAACTCAAAAGCCAACATCGTCAGCTAAAGAGCATTATTCAGCAGACTTCAGATCAACAATTGGGGCGATATTTACAGCAGGCATTTCCCAATTACAGTTTTGCAGGGATTCAAAATAAGCAACAATTTGCGCAGCAGATGTTAGACGAATTTCTACAAGCCAAAAATGATCCGCATCAGCGATTGGCAGGGCAAGCGTATGTGACAGATCAATCACAGACAGATGTAGATCAAGTTTTACCTCGTGAAATCTATGTCACACAGCCGTTGTATGCACATTTTGATACCATGGGTAAAGTTCCAAACAATATGCAAGTCATGGTGCGTTTGACGCATCGTGATAGCGGTGAAGTGCTGCTCTTTACACCACGCAAAGTTAGTGAGCAACAGCAACAAAACTGGGTGAGTTTCTATCCTATGACTGGATGGAAAACTGGTCATTATGATGTGAAATATTATCAAATGAATGATCAATTAAGCCCGATTGCGCAGACCAGTTTTTATATACAGCATGTGATTGAGTAAATATTTTGAAGCTCAAATTTTATCGCTGAAGCTATGACTTAAGTGCTAGTTCCTACCCCTAAAATTCGATTAAACTGATAAAAAATAACCAATGAATTTCTACAATGAAAGACCTTTTCTCTACAGGGAGTGTGCTGTATCAACAAGCACGTCCAAGTTATTCTGCTGAAGTCGTTGATAGCATTTTGCAGCATGTTGCCGTGCGTGAATTGGCATGGGACTGTGGTGCAGGTTCAGGTCAATTTACCAAAGGTTTGGCGCCCTATTTTCAACAGATTTTAGCGACAGATCTGAGTGCAGAGCAATTGGCACAAGCACCCAATTTAGACAATGTGCGTTATGAGCAAGCCAGCGCCGAACATTGTCCGCTTGCAGACCATTCAGCGGATTTAATTACAGTCGCGCAAGCGATTCATTGGTTTGATTTTACTGCCTTTTATGCAGAAGTACGACGCGTATTAAAACCTCAAGGTCACATCGCCATTGTGGGCTATGGTCTAATTCAATTTGAACACGCGGAATTAAGCCAACTCTTACAGGATCTGTATTTTGTCACGTTAAAAGGCTATTGGGATGCTGAACGTCGTTACATCGACGAAGAATATCGTAGTATTCCGTTTCCATTTCAGGAGTTAGCAGTCCCTCAGCTGTTTTTAAATTACAGGTGGAGTGCACAGCAAATTTTGGACTATTTGCAAACGTGGTCTGGGCTTAAACACTATCAACAGCGGCATCCGACACTTCAGCCGTGTGCAGCTTTGCAGGATTTCTTTAGCCGACATCCGCAGCAAGAGTTTGCTTTGTCATTTCCTGTACTGTTAAGAATCGGGACCGTATAAAAGAGAAAAAGCAGCGGCAATGCAGATAGGTAAAGGATGATATCTCAAGTCTAGAATGAGCAACGTGAGGTTTAAATAAGCTGTGCTCTCTTGCCGTTTGTCGGGGTTAAATCTGGTAAATTGATTAATTGTTGTACAATAATAGCAGTGTAAATTTTTTCAATTTTCTATTTTTAAATCTCTCGGAATGAACATGATGAATCTCCCTAAATCTGTTTCCGTTTTGGTTTTTGTTAGTGCAGCAATGACGGCTATGAGTACATTGGCTGCGGAAAAAGCCACTACAAAAGCTGATGAAACCGAACAACAAGCTATTCAGATGCCTGCTTTAACCATTATGGCAGAGCGTGAAATGCGTGCAGAGACGGGCATTGTTGAGTATCAAGAGCAGGTGGATCGCCGTAAAGCCTTACAGCAACGGGTGATGCAACTTGAGCGTGATACTCAAAACAAAGGTGTCGATGCAACAATCGTGTCAAATATTGATATCTTACCTGCCACAGCAGTGCCAGATATGTCGAATTTATCGCCTTTGATGCAACAGCATGTTTTAAATATTGCCGCAGGTTTGCAGTCTTCTGACCCACGCAATGGTTTATATATTATGTTGCAACCCTTTGGGATTGACCGTAATGCGACCAATGTGCAAATCAGTCGTGAGCAAATCAATCTCGGAAACATCGACCGTCAGTTAAATACCAATCCGATTAAGACCCCATAATCGAATACATCTCTACAGTACATTGAAGGCGAAAATTCATGTTTTATCCATGAATTTTCGTTTTGATGGCATGCGCAATTTAAGTCTATTTACATTGATGTTTTCAAATAGCCTTCTTAAAAAGCATGGCTATTTTATCGTCAATCTTCAAACTTTTGGTTAAACTGAATAAAAGGGCATTCGGAGCTCATTATGCCGCGTATCTTTGTTGTCTTGGCCAGTGCTACGGTATTGGTCTTTGGATGGATGTTTTATCAATATTCAGTACAGCAAAAAGAAGCTGTGCAACTCTCGACCTATGAAACGGTTTTGCGTGAAAAAACCGAGCAAATTTTTCAGCAAGCTCAGCACTGGGAAGAGCCGATACAACTCAATGCGACAGATGCACGGCTAACGGGGGATTATAAAATCATGTCGGATTTTATTTTGAGCCAAATGCTGCAGCGTGCAGAAGCGCGGAATCAATATATTCGTGATCTTAAAGCACTGAATTGGGATAAATTTCTCGATATCGATCGCTTATTAAAAGATAAAAAAAACCAATATCAAGAGACTGAGCAAATGCTGCAGCAGGTGCATGCAGTGGTCGATGCTTATGAACAAAAAACCACACAGCAAGAGGAAAATGGTTTAGCGCAGGCCAAACAGTTGGCGGTCAAACAGGTGTTTCGTCAGCAAATTGCGCAGAGTTTAAGAGACAGTCGTGATAGTGATGAGTCGCATGCTTTATTTGAGTTAGAAAAGCAAAGCTTGGCGAAGGCTGATGAGCTCTTTGCTGTGCTGAAAGCCAATAAATGGGAAAAGAAAAATAAATTATTTATGTTCTATGAAGATGCGCCTTTAAAGCAGTTTAATCAGCTTTATACAGAGATGTTAGCGCTCAATGCACAAATGGATGAGATCCGCCAAAAGAACCGTTCAGAGTTGAAACAAAAGCTTTAACTGACTGTCATCTCTCTTTCAAAATTGCGCGATAAAGTGGCTTATAGCAAGGTTTTACATCATATAGAGGTCCATGCTCATGCGAGCTATTCAGATTTTTGATGATATTCAGCAGGTCTATATCGACTTTATCGCGAACCGCCAATATCCACGTTTGGAAAGTTTAAACAATTGGGGCAAGAACCGTTTTTTCTTCAGTCAGTATTTTCGCATGATTGAAGATTGGCATCTGACTGAACAGATTGTGATTGAATTTAATCAACAATTTTATAGTTTGGATACAGGGACGGCGCCTGACTTTATGGATCAAGATAAATACATGGCTTGGTTGATGGAACAATTACAAATATTAAAATAAGTCCTTTTCATTCAAATTATTCAGCACAACTTCGAGACATGTTATGCAAGTGAAAGCCATCCTTTAGCGGATGGCTTTTTTGTTGTTATCGAGCATCATTTTGGGAACTGAGTTCCGAACTAGCACGAATGGCGCAAAAAACATTGGCTTTAAAACAGTCTTTGATTGTTTAAATTGCAAATTTAATACAACTATCAACCAATAGTGTGACTTAAATCACTTAAAATACGCCGAAAATTTAAACATAACTTTTTAGCCAGCAGCCCATAACTCATAAGAAGCTGAGCTGTATTGAACTTGCAAACATTCTAACCTTAGACCGATTGGCTTTGAATGAAAGGTTTATCGCCATTTTTAGAGACGATTTTTTTAGCGTATGAAAAAATTAATACTGCTATGGCTTGCCATATGTGCGGTTTCATTGGTGTCGATAGGCTATACCTATGAATTATTCATTAGCCCTGTTTGGGTGGTAAATGCATTCGCTGCCTATGGCATGGTTTTAATGCGAAAGCATTTAAGTCACGATTTACTGATCGTGCTTTATGCTTTTAGTGCGATCTTTGTGGCTTCGCTGATGGTCGATCCTGCCAAAATCTTAGAAGATAAATTTCTCCTGTGTGCGATTTCGGCATTTCAGATTTGGGTATTTATTAAAGCCTATTTAGCGCTGAGCCATTTAAAAAAACGCCGCTTTAAGCGAACCCTAATGTTAGCTGTTCCGAGTATCGTGAGTGCTTTTGCAGGCAGTCTCTTGTTTGTGGCGTGCTTTCAGATGGACAACCAATACTTTGCCTTTGTTGATTATTTTCTAGAGCAATTTGCAACAAGTTTGGCTGTGGTGTGTTTACTGTTTGGTGTTCAGCGCTGGATGAATGTGCCGTGGGTGGATTATGGCTATCTGATCGTGGCACTGGCCGTCCAATATGTGATCTCAAATGATCAGATCTTCTATGCTTGCATGGTCTTGCCTTTATTGATGTGTTACTACGCGATCAAATATGACTTCAAAACCTTTTGCTGGCTGATTGGCTTAATGACGCTGATCTGTGGCTGGTATGGTGCCATGCCATTGGCTGGGGAATATTGGTCGGATGCACAGGTACATATGCTCTCGCGGATCAGTTCTTATCGTTTGGCATTGGGTATTTATTTGATCATTTTTCTGTTTATTTGTGAGCTGTATGCACGAAATAAACGTCTATATTTGGCTTTGCAACGTGTAAGTTTTTGCGATGAGTTGACGGGACTGAAAAATCGCCATGCCTTTAAAGAACAAATATTTATAGAGGGTGCGGTTGATAAAGGCTGTGTCATTTTGCTCGATGTCGATAATTTTAAAAAAATTAATGACCAATATGGACACCAAATGGGGGACAGTGTTTTGGTGCATTTGGCAAAAATCTTAAAAAATTGTAGTCCACGCGCGAGTTTTATTAGTCGTTGGGGCGGTGAAGAATTTTTAATTTTGCTCGAAGGTGCCGATTTGGAGCAGGGTAAAATGTTGTGTGAAACAATTTTGGAACGCTGCGAACATGTGCCGTTTCGAAAAGATCAATTAAGGCTAGATGTCAGCTTTAGTATGGGCTTGGCCGAGTTTCAACAGTTGAGTTTGTCTAATTACTCCACGACTCTACAGCATGTCGATGCCTGCCTATATCAGGCGAAATCACAAGGGAAAAATCAGTTTGTTTATCAAAAGATTATTCCGTTAGCAGAAAGCAGTATTGCAGTCTAAATAGGCAAAAAAAGATGCCGTGAAGGCATCTTTTTTAGCATTTAATCAATGATTAAGCTGCTTTTTTGAACCAAGAAAAGAAACCTTTTTTCTCAGCTTTCGCTGCTTCAGCTTTTTTCTCTGCACATTTTTTAGCGCAGTCTTTTTTCGCTTCAGCTTTTACTTCTTCAGTTTTAGTTTCAACAGCTTCTTTTGCATCAGTTGCTTTTTCTACAGCTGCATCTTTTGCTTCAACAGTTTTTGCAACGACAGCATCTTTAGTTGCTACAGTTTTTGCTACAGTCGCGTCTTTTGCTGCAACAGTGTTTGCAACAACAGCGTCTTTAGCCGCTACAGTTTTTTCTACAGTTGCATCTTTTGCTGCAACTGCAGTTTCTTTAGTTGCTGCTGCTTTTTCTACAACTGCTTTTTTCATGTCAGCAGTTTTTGCTTTAGTGGTTTCTTTCACTGTTAAAGTTTTAGTTTGAGTCGCTTTTTCTGCAACAGCCACTTGAGTTTTAGCAGCATCTTTAGTTGCTTGAGCAGCAGCTACAGTTGCAGTTTTCGCTTGTGCTGCTTGAGCTTTTACAACTTCAACAGCAGTCGCAGGTTTTTGTTCTACAGCAGTAGTTGCCATAGCAGAAGTTGTAGCAGCAACTAAAGCAACAGCTAAAGTAGTTTTGATCGCGTTCATAGTCATCACTCTATAAAACTTAGTTAAAATAAGGCATTGTAAATTTTATGCCTTATCAACAGCGCTTAGGTTACACGGCACAGAGTGAGGGATTCGATTGTGTGAATATTCCACCAATGTTACAAACGGATAACATGGTGTAACGCAGAAAAACAAACAAAAACAGCGTGCATTGCACAGCATTCGAAATTTTCAATTCAAAGCTGATTTAAAATCACTGTTAAAGCCGTTATTGTGAATATATATTTCTGCCATTGGTATGGCATAAAAATAAAGTCGCATGAGGGATAACATCAGATGCAGCAGCTTATTTGTTATAAACAGCTCCCTGTGTGGACGCAGCAGTCGATTCCACAAGGTTTTAAACAACAGCACAATACCAAAGCAGGCACTTGGGCAAAACTCACCGTACTGCAAGGTGAAGTGAACTTTGCCATGTTAGATGCGTCTGGAAATATCCTTTCCACGCATGTATTTAGCCCAGATCAGCCACCGCCGTTTATCGAACCGCAGGCGTGGCACAAGATTGTGTCTGCGAGTGACGATGTGCAATGTCAGTTGAGTTTTTATTGCTTAGCACAGGACTATTTTTATAAGAAGTATCAGCTCAGTCCAACACATTCAGAAATTTTGGCAGCAACACCATATTTGCAAGGTGGTCGTGCTTTGGATGTCGGCTGTGGGCAGGGGCGTAATTCGCTGTACTTAAGTCAGCTGTCTGAGCAGCGCTTTGAGGTGGATGCATGGGATGTCAATCCACACAGTTTGCACAAGCTGCAAGAGGTGATCGCTGCGGAAGGTATTGAAAATATTCATGTACAGCAGCGTGATTTAAATGCAGACCAAAGCATTACGGGGAAATATGATTTTATTTGCTGTACCGTGGTGATGATGTTTTTAGAGGCCAAGACAGTGAAGCCACTGATTCAGCAGATGCAGCAAGCGACAAGTGTAAATGGCTATAACCTGATAGTTTGCGCTATGGATACACCTGATTTACCTGCGCAGTCTGACTTTCCATTTAGCTTTAAAGCAGGAGAGTTAAGTGCGTTGTATCAAGGCTGGAACATTGTGAAATACAATGAAAATGTCGGGGAGCTGCATCGGGTGGATTCAGAAGGGCAGCGGATTAAACAGCATTTTGCGACTTTGTTGGCGCAGAAAATTTAAGCTTAGAATTGTAGGATGTTGAGTTGAAGGGATGGGGATCAACTCAACACTTACTTAATACTGGAAAAATGGGAACCATTTTGAGCTAGTCAGGCTGTATGTGTACTTAGAAAATTCAACCAATTGAATATGATCCTACTCTGATTTAAGGCTGATAAATAAAGCCCAAAGCTTTTAGAGGCAATTGAATGATGTCGATAGTGAGTGTTAAAGGCAATAGTGGTAATTCTGCCAATTTTTCCTGCCCTGACTTTTTGACATAGCCACTTTGGTCTTCGTAATGCTGGATACGGATCTTATAGGGATGGCTTAAGGGCTTTAAATCTGCGGCATTCGCAACTTTTGGGTAAACCGTACCTGCAATTTCTAAGTTAAACAGGTGATCTTGTTGTTCTGCCTTTGAACAATCACATGGTGCTACACCATATTGGTTGAATAATGCCCTTTCCGTAGGACTTAGTGTTCCATTGGGAGGCGCATAATAAAATTTAAAGCTTCCGCTAAATTTAGTGCTGTTCGGGCTCGGAGAATTAAAGTCAAGTTCTCGATGGAGACGAATATATTGTGGATTGAGTTGGCTAATCAGTTGAATAAAATCAGCACCGCCTTTATTAATCACATAGCTGTATTTATTGCCTGCGACTACGATGCTATCGATTGGTTCATTGGGTATTGCTTTAGCGGGTTTGCCAAATGCGATCACATCATCTTCAAGGATTGTTCTCCATGCATATTTTGTTTCGTATTTTTGAAACAGATCACGGGAGAGTTCACCGATTTGATTATTTGTAACGCAAGCTGTAAGAAAAATAAAAGTGCTTAGGCAGCTCATCTTTATGAGGTAGTGAAGTCGTTTATTTATCATTGTTATGCATATTTAAGTTTTGGTTCAGGCCTTACCATAATTCAAAAATCGCTGAAAATCGAGAATTAACGTTTTAAATTTTAAATATGCTAAGACGTTTTTTAAGGGTTGTTTAGCACGGTTTTTGTTGAAGATTTTTGAACAAAATTTACTTCACAATGGACATTCCCTCTCCTTTTAAGGAGACTTGCGCAGAATACCGCTCAGGGAGAGGATTTATATGAAAAATTTCCCTCATCCTCTTGTGGCGCATGCTGCTCATCCCAGAGGGAGAAGGGGCTTCCAGTATGTATTCATGAGAGTTTAGTTAACAAATAAAAAACCCCGCAATAAGCGGGGTTTCTTTTATCTCAGTATTTAATTAAAAATTAAACACGTTCGATAATAGTCGCGATACCTTGACCAAGACCGATACACATCGTTGCAAGACCGATTTGTGTATCTTGTTGCTCCATTACGTTTAGAAGCGTAGTTGTGATACGCGCACCAGAACAACCCAATGGGTGACCTAATGCAATCGCACCACCGTTCAAGTTCACGATGTCTTGTTTTTCATAAAGACCTAAACCTTTAAGAACTGACAAGCCTTGTGCAGCAAACGCTTCGTTAAGTTCGATGGTTTGCATGTCTTCGATTTTAAGACCAGCACGTTTCAATGCTTTTTGAGTTGCTGGTACAGGACCATAACCCATGATCGCAGCATCACAGCCTGCAACTGCCATAGAGCGAATCACAGCACGTGGCTTAAGACCTAAAGCTTGAGCACGTTCAGCAGACATCAGCAACATTGCAGAAGCACCGTCAGACAAAGCTGAAGATGTTGCAGCAGTTACCGTACCGCCTTTCGGATCGAATACTGGACGTAAAGATTGGAATGCTTCAAGGTTTGCATCAGGACGAATCACTTCATCGATATCGCACAGGATTTTGAAACCATTTGCATCGTGACCTTCAACGCCCACGATTTCATTTTTGAAACGACCTTCTTGTGTTGCAGCCCAAGCACGGCGGTGTGATTCAACACCAAACGCATCTTGTTCTTCACGAGAAATACCGTTCATACGACCTAACATTTCAGCCGTTAAGCCCATCATGTTAGACGCTTTTGCATAGTGCTTAGACGCTTCTGGGTTGATGTCGATGCCGTGCATCATGCCAACGTGACCCATGTGCTCTACACCACCAATGATGAAGATATCACCTTGGTTGGTTGCAATTTGCGCAGCCGCTGTGTGGATTGCTTGCATAGAAGAACCACAAAGACGGTTAACCGTTTGACCTGCAACAGTACGTGGTAGGTCTGCTAACAATGCAATGTTACGACCAATGTTCATACCTTGCTCTAGGGTTTGGTTTACACAGCCCCAGATTACGTCTTCAACTTCATTGGTATCAAACTGGTTACGAGCAACAAGCGCGCGTACTAATTCAGCAGATAAGCTGTCAGCACGTACGTTACGGAACATACCATTTTTGGTTTTACCCATTGCTGAACGTACGCCATCAACGATGACAACGTCACGTGGATTTAAAGTAGCCATTCACGTTGCTCCTTAACCGTAGAATTTTTTGTTGTTAGCAGCCATGTCACGCAACATTTGTGGCGCTTCATAAGCCTTACCTAAATACGCATATTTGTCGCAAAGCGCTACGTATTCAGCGACACCTGTTTGGTCGATGTAACGGCATGGACCACCACGGAATGGAGGGAAACCTACACCCATGATCATCGCCATATCTGCTTCAGCAGCAGTCGCTACGATGTTGTCTTCTAGGCAACGAACAGTTTCGTTACAGAACGTCAGCATCATACGGTCAATGATTTCTTGAGCGTCAAATTCACGTTTTTCCGCAGTTGCAACAGAAGCCACAAGTTCGTAAGCCACTGGATCAACCACTTTGGCTTTCTTACCTTTACGGTCAAGTTCGTATTTGTAGAAACCAACGTCATTCTTTTGACCAAGACGTTTGTTTTCGTACATGGTTAAAGTTGCGCCTTTGTAGTCTGGCTTCATGCGGTCAGGGAAGCCTTCTGCCATTACTTCCGCACCGTGTACGCCTGTGTCAATACCCACAACGTCGATGAGGTAAGCAGGACCCATTGGCCAGCCGAATTTTTCCATCACTTTATCAACTTGCTGGAAGTCAGCTCCGTCTTTCAGTAGAAGGTCAAATGCACCGAAGTAAGGGAACAATACGCGGTTTACCAAGAAGCCCGGGCAGTCATTGACAACGATTGGTGTTTTACCCATTTTCTGAGCAAGAACTACAGTGGTTGCAATCGCTTCAGCAGACGTCTTTTCACCACGGATCACTTCAACCAATGGCATCATGTGAACTGGGTTAAAGAAGTGCATACCAACAAAGTTTTCAGGACGTTGTAGGTTTTCAGCCAAACGTGTGATTGAAATTGTTGACGTGTTCGAAGCAATGATCGTGTTGTCACGAACATTTTTCTCAGTTTCAGCCAGTACAATACCTTTTACTTTCGGGTTCTCTGTTACTGCTTCAATCACGATGTCCACTTCTTTAAACTCGTCATAGCTTAAAGTCGGACGGATGCGCGCAAGAGTTTCACCCATTTGTGCAGGCTTCATTTTCTTACGTTCAACTTGTTTAGTCAGTAAGCCATTGGCTTCTTTCATACCTAAAGCAAGTTGTGGGTTACCAATGTCTTTCATGATGATTGGTGTGCCTTTGCTTGCCGCTTGGTAAGCAATACCACCACCCATGATACCCGCGCCTAATACAGCTGCTTGGTTGACAGGGTGTGCACCTTTTTCATATTTCTTCGAAGTTTTCTTCACAATTTGGTCGTTAAGGAATAAACCAATTAACGCACCTGCTTGTGGAGTCACAGCCGCTTTAGCAAAACCTTGCGCTTCGATTTTCAATGCTTCATCACGTGGAAGGCTTGCACCTGCTTGTAATGAGTCTAGAAGAAGTTTTGGCGCTGGGTATTGAGCAGGATTTGCTTTTGCAAGAACTGCACCTTTCGCTGTATTGAATGCCATCATTTGTTCAAGCATGTTCAATTTAACAGGATCTAATTTTTCTTGACGTTTTGCTTTCCAGTCTACACGGCCAGCAATCGCTTGTTTTACAAGGTCAATTGCAGCGTCTTGTAGTTTGTCTGCAGCAACAACTGCATCAACAGCACCGTCTTTGAGCGCAGCAGCTGGCTTTTTCGGTGCAGCCATTGCCATCCATTCAACCGCATTGTCGATACCAATCACGCGGCTTAAACGAACCGTACCACCAAAACCAGGGTAGATACCCAGTTTGATTTCTGGAAGGCCAACTTGTGCAGCATCTGACATCACACGATAGTCACACACTAAGCACATTTCAAAACCGCCGCCCAATGCCATACCATTGATTGCAGCAACTTTAGGAACGTTTAGATCTTCAAACGCATTGAAGATGTCGTGAACAGGCAATGCCCAATCCACAATCGCTTGTTCGCCTTGAGCGAAGTTGTCACCGAATTCAGTGATATCTGCACCCACGATAAATGTAGATTTACCTGAAGTAACGATTAAACCTTTGATGTCACCGTTTGCTTTAACAGCGTCAATTGCAGCTTTAAAATCTTCAATTGTTGCGCGGTTAAATTTGTTGACCGACTCACCTTGTAAGTCAAAGCGGAATTCTGCAATTCCGTCCGAAAGCATTTGGACGGTAATGGCATTGCCAGCGTGGATCATGCCTGATCTCCTTTATTTTGGAGGACTTCTAAGTTGATGTTGTGAAGCGAGTACGCGGTTCCTGCGTACACTTTATGCCTCGCTAATCTTACGATAACTATATCTAAAAAGAACATAACAAGTTGTATCAAGCCGTGACGCTAGGGTCATCAAAATTTCTTTTGGAAATAGCCTTTGGATCTGCCTTTAATCGCTATCGCTCTAATTAAATATGTTGAAGCTTATGTTTCAGTTCACATTTTTTTATAAATGTAAGCTATAGATTGAGATGCGAAAGAAAAATTCAAGAAAAAAGCAAGTGTATTTTTCGGCAGAATGGTCAATTCACTTTTAACATTGTCATCCATCTTTGCTGAGACACAGTGTTCTATGCTGCTTATTTAGGCATCACTGAGCACTATGCTATACTCGCCGCGTTCTCAAAAAAGTTAATTTTTCATTAAGCACAATGCTTATTAGCACCAGGTCCTCATATGATTAAGTGGATTATCCTGGCGGTCTTTGTCATTTCTGCGTTTTATATCCAGCAACGCGGTAAAGTCCGTCATTCATTTTATCGTCAGTTTTTTGATCATTCGACATTGCTCGCACCGATCAATTTTCTCATGTACATGTTTTCAAAAGTGCCGAGTCAACCCTATATCGACACGCAGCATTTTAAAGATTTAAAAGTCTTAGATGAAAACTGGGAAATGGTTCGTGATGAAGCCAAGGCCTTGTATGAAAAAGGGGGCATCAAAGCATCGAGTACTTATGATGACCTTGGATTTAACTCGTTCTTTAAAACAGGTTGGAAACGCTTTTATTTAAAATGGTATGACTCAGCTCATCCTTCGGCTGCTGAACTTTGCCCAAAAACTACGGCCTTGTTAAAAAATTTACCCACGATTAAAGCCGCGATGTTTACTGAGTTGGCGCCCGACAGTCGTTTAGTTCGTCATCGTGACCCCTATGCAGGTTCATTGCGTTATCACTTGGGCTTACTGACGCCCAATGATGACCGTTGTTTTATTGATGTCGATGGTCAGCGGTACTCATGGCGTGACGGCGAGAGTGTGGTGTTTGATGAAACTTATATTCACTATGCTGAAAATAAAACGGATCAGAACCGGATCATTTTCTTTGCAGATGTTGAACGGCCATTAAAGTCAAAGTGGATGGAAGCTTTTAACCATTGGTTTGGTAAAAATGTCATGACTGCTGCGAGTTCACCGAATGAAAGCGGTGATAAAACGGGTGGTTTAAATAAAGTATTTGGCTATGTCTATCAAATTCGTATAAAAGCCAAAGCCTTGAAAAAAACCAATCGCTCACTGTATTACTTTTTAAAGTGGTTCCTAATGTTGGGGCTGTTCTTCCTGATTTTTGTACGCCCATATTTATTTTAAAAGTAGAATAAATATTGAAAAAATGCGCCCTTAGGGGCGTTTTTTTATGCTGACAGTCAGCAAAATATCAGTTATCGTGCAAGCAGAATAAAAATAATTATGCAGAGCAAATCAGCCAAAAGCAGAAATAGTGTTAGCCAGAATAAGCTAGAACCAGAATAAGCCAGAAAAAGTGAGCCAATAGACGAGGAATATGATGTTGACGTCCGAACTTAAGCCCATGCAAAACCAGTGAGCTGAAAGAAAAGTGTCAACATCAATGATAGCCAAAACCCAAAGGTAAACGGTGGAAGCTTTGCATGCAGGCATGAAGACCTACTGCATAGAAACCCAGTGTAAACACCTGAAGGGATTGATTTGGCGGGAAGGGTATCCGATTCATGAAAGCAACCAACCAAACCTTGATGCATCAAATGCATATTTCGATGCAAGATATAGAACGACGTAAACAGTTGCTTGGCTTGACTGATTTAGAGCTGGCGGAACTGGCTTCGATTGGTGGGATTGTGGCGCCTATACTCGACAGTATGGTCGAGGAATTTTATGAAAATCAGACCTCAATTCCAGAAATTGCCACCTTGATTGGTGACCTTGATACCTTGAAGCGTTTGCAACGCGCGCAGCATCAGTATTTATTGGACTTATTTTCTGGGCGCTATGACAGCGCTTATGTGAATAACCGTTTACGGATTGGTTTGGTTCATAAGCGCATAGGTGTAGAGCCGAAATTGTATCTCTCTGCGGTGCATACCCTAAAGACCATGTTGTTTCGCTTAATTCAGCGTACCTTTAATGATACCGAACAATATCAGCGGATTATTAACACCTTGGAAAAACTCTTTATGTTCGATACAACATTGGTGGTGGAAACCTATGTGTGGAGTTTGATTAATGAGGTGAAGATCTCCCGTGAAAAAATGGAACAGTATGCGCATGCGCTAGAGTTTCGTGCACAAGAAATGGAAGAACTTTCACAGCGCGATCCATTAACAGGACTGTTAAATGTCCGGCATTTATCGACCTTATTGACCAGTATTTTATATACAGCACAGCGTAATCATGAACCTGTGACAGTAGTGTTTATTGATATCAATGATTTTAAAAAGATCAATGATGTACAAGGTCATCCACGTGGAGATCAGGTACTACAAACGGTTGCTGCGGCCATAAAGTCGGTTGCACGTTTAGATGATCATTGCTTCCGTTATGGCGGAGACGAATTTTGTTTGGTCTTGCCGGGATGTAGTGAAAAGCATGTGGAAGCGAGTTTTATCCCGCGTTTATTAGAAGCGGTGGCTGAAATGGAAGCAGGCTTAAGTTTAAGTATTGGGCTGTGCCAAACAGACCATCAGCAAGGCTATGTAGATGCCATGAGCTTGGTACAACAAGCCGATGCTAAAATGTATCGAGAGAAAAAGAATTATAAACGTTTGCAGGAACAACCTATGTCGAAAGAAGCGTGATCCGAGCGTAAATAACGCCAAAAATAACAATAGATGACTAGCGAAACTTGAGCGAAATGGATCTCCATATTCTTGAAAATAATGTGATAAGTATGCTTATTTCCTGCAAAAATAAAGATGAAATAGCAGATGCATCCTGCAAAATCTTGTATAGAATAAAAGCAGTTGATGGGGGATAAGATGCAAGTTTTTCGTTCAAAAAAAGATTGGTGGGTGGTGGCGTTTATTGTTTGTATGAGCGGTTTACTCATTCAATTATTACTCACCATGCAAGCCAAAGGCACGATGCAACAATATCCTCTTCATACCGCGGTGTATATTTTAACGGTATTACTGCTGTGGTGGCCAATATTCAATACACGTTATCAAATTTCCGCTACAGAATTAAACATCCGTAGCATGTTTCTACGTTGGCAGATTCCTTTGCAGGATATCCAACGCATCAGTGCAAGTCAGGATTTGTCTGCGGCACCTGCGCTTTCCATTAAACGTTTAAAAATTGAATATCTTCGAGATGGCAAAACCAAATTTGTCATGGTTTCACCGAAAGATCCGCAAGCTTTTGCTAAAGCGATTGGTGTTCCAATCCAATAAATATAAGAATGCTGAATAAAGGTATGTGAGCATGCCTTTTAAAGACCAGTGAATTATTTAATAATAACCAATTGTCCAAGTTGTGCATCTAGGTGTATTTTAGTTTGTTCGGGATGATTCAAAAAATACACCGCCAAAATAGGCTCAAGCTCGACCCGCATTTTTCGTGCTAAATGTCGTGCGCCATAACGAATATCATGGTTCTGATAAAAATGTGCTTTGGCTGCATCTGTGAGTTTGATACTGCGTTTTTGATGCTGTAGGCGTTGATTAAGTTTTTCCAGCTCAATCTCCACCAAGCAAGGTAAAGCATCATCTTGAACGGGTTGATATTGCAGTACACGGTCAATACGGTTAATGAATTCAGGGTCGAATTTACGTTGCATGACTTTTTCAATAATGCTGCTGACCGGCACGCGTTTGAGACAAACCTTCTGTATTTTTTCGGGTAAAAAATTTAACTTATCTAGATATTGCTGTGCCGCTTGCGCACCTACATTGCTGGTCATAAAGATCATACAATTACGAAAGTCGATTGTTTTTGTACCTGAGGTTAGGGTTAATTTTCCGCTATCCAGCACATTCATTAAGCCGTGAAGAACTTCGGTTGACGCTTTTTCCAGTTCATCAAAAAGCACGATGCCCGGACGGGTATGACTACCTGCAATGGCAACTTCATCAAATAAACTATGGCCTTCTTTAGAACCGACATAGCCCGGAGGCGCACCAGTAATGGCAGCCGCATAATGTTCCTGTGCGAGCGTGTTCATATCAATACGGCAAAAGGCATCAGGTCGGCCATAAATCACTTCACTGATTAAACGTACGGTTTCGGTTTTACCAACACCTGTCGGTCCAAGCATTAAGGTTACACAGAGTGGTCGTTCAGGACTGGAAAAATCAGCCTTGACCACATGCAGCATTTTTTCAATTTCGTCTAATACTGCTTCTTGTCCAATAATCCGTTGCTTTAAGCGTTGCATAACGTCACGCGGTTCAAAATGAAAACGCGGCTTACCCATCAAACGGTTTTTTTCAGCAGTGCTCTGCGTCGAAGTTGTCGGGTGTACGACATGGATGGCGGGATTGGCGTTCGTCATGCATCATGTTCCTAAAGCGGGATGTTTTGAGCATAGCAAATTTAGAATTTTGCATTAATAGCTTTTAGCAATCAGATCATTGCTATGAGCAACAATAAATTTGCGGGATTGCTTGAAAATGCAGGTAAAAGCATCACATCATGTCAAAGAGCAATATCGATGATGGAACAAGGCAAAAGTGAACGAAAACGCACGCGAACATATTGAAAAAATTCTGGCTAATATGACGACTCTACCCGGTGTTTACCGCATGTTGGGTAAAGACGGTGAGTTGCTGTATGTGGGTAAAGCAAAGAATTTAAAAAATCGTGTGTCGAGTTATTTTGTCAAAACCATTGAGCATCCCAAGACGCAAGCCTTGGTCGCCCGTATTTATGACATTGAAAGCTTGGTGGTGCGTTCTGAAACAGAAGCCTTATTGCTCGAACAAAACCTGATTAAGCTCCATCGTCCGCCCTATAACATCATGCTGCGAGACGACAAATCTTATGTCTATATTTTTATTTCAGCCGATAAACCCTATCCACGAATTGCCGCAGGGCGAGGCAAAGCGAAGCATCAGGCCGGTAAGTTTTTCGGGCCTTATCCGAGTGCTTATAACGCGCGTGATACTTTGGTGGTGCTGCAAAAACTGTTTAATGTGCGTCAGTGTGAAAATAGCTATTTTTCACAGCGCAAACGACCATGCCTGCAATACCAAATTAAACGTTGTTCCGCGCCTTGTGTGGGTTTGATCTCACCCGAAGATTATAAAGAAGATGTCAATAACTCGATTCGGTTTTTACAAGGCGACACCAAAGAGCTCAATCAAGAGCTGATTGGGAAAATGGAAGCTGCGGCCGAAGCACTCGAGTTTGAAAAGGCGGTGTTTTATCGTGATCGTATGGCGCTGCTGCGTGATGTGCAAACTCAGCAAGCGATTTATAAAGTCAAAGGCGAGGCAGATATCATTGCCATTGCTTATCAAGCCGGTGTGACCTGTGTGCAAATCATGCATGTGCGCAATGGCAAAATGCTCGGCGGAAAGAGTTATTTCCCTGATATGCAGGGTGATGATCTAGGTCAAATGCTCTCGGACTTCATTGCCAATTTCTACTTTCAAGTTGCAGATGAGATTCCAACTGAACTCATCATCAATGTCGATATTCCAGATCGCAAAGACATGGAAGATGCACTACATCAGCACTTTGATAAAAAAATTCAAATCAAACATAAAGTGCGAGAAACTCGTGCCGAATGGCAAGAGCTTGCACAAATGAATGTGCAGCATGCGATTAAAGGTAAACTGGCTGATCATTTTGAATTGAATGAACGTTTTCATCAGTTAGAACAAGTGGTAGGGCGACCAATTGACAGTATTGAGTGTTTTGATATTTCTCACACCATGGGGGAGGCAACTATCGCGTCTTGTGTGGTCTTTGATGCTGGCGGTGCAAGAAAGCGCGACTATCGCCAATTTTCCATCAATGACATTACCGAAGGCGATGATTATGCTGCCATGCGTCAAGCACTGACCCGCCGCTATAAAAAGCATATGTTGCCCGATTTGCTATTAATTGACGGAGGCAAAGGTCAATTACACATGGCGATGGAAGTCATGCAGGAGCTCGAGCTCGATGCCTTTATGGTCGGTGTGTCCAAAGGCGAGGGGCGTAAACCAGGTCTGGAAACCTTGCACTTTACCGATGGTGAAAAAATCCAATTGCCCGAAGACCATAAAGCCCTGCATTTGATTCAACAGGTTCGTGATGAAGCCCACCGCTTTGCTATTACTAAACATCGAGCGAAACGAGATAAAAAGCGTGGCTCATCGGTACTTGAGGTGATTCCGGGCTTAGGGCCAAAACGTCGTCGGGATCTGTTGACCCATTTTGGTGGCATTCAGGGGGTACTCAAAGCTTCGGAAAATGATTTAAAACTTGTACCGGGATTAGGCGATGTGATGGCGCGCACCATTTATAAAATCCTGCATGAATAGCGCGAACTAAGCCCAATCGATGACGCATCAAGTCTGAATTTGCCAAAATGCTCATTGACGCATGAGTCACTGATCATTCACATCATTTGATTTTTATACAATGATATAAAAATCAAAAATATGATCAGGGATGATGATGTCACTCGCACAGTTGTATCAACATATTGAACACAATGAATGGGTTGAGATTCCAGAAGGATGGTTGCAAGGACGTACGATCTATGGCGGCTTAGTGGCTGGCATGATGATGCACAAAGCCGTTGCCACCATTGCCGATCCGCAGCGACGTTTACTCAGTTGTAATGTGACCTTTGTTGGGCCAGTACAATTGGCGCCCGTGCGTTTAAGTGCTGAAATTTTAAGACAGGGCAAATCCGTCACCACCATCGAAGTTCGACTTTGGCAAGATGATGCCGTACAAAGCATTTTATTGGCGAGCTTTGGTGTTCCACGTGAATCAAGCATTGCCGTCAATCAGGAGCGTCAAGCACCCGATTTTCCTGAAGTGAGCAGCTTAAAGATTGCCGAACATCATCCACTTGCACCACAGTGCTTTCAGCAAATGGATTTGGCCTGGGTAGATGGGCAGTATCCGTGTACTGCAAGCAAAAAGCCTGACTTTAGTGGTTGGATGCGTTTTAATCCAGAACGCCACGATAATCGTAAGATGACCGTAGCCGATTTACTGGTCTCGATGGATATGTGGCCGCCCGGCGTGCTGCCTATGTACAAAACCATGGCGCCTGCGAGTTCTTTAACATGGACATTGACCTATGTGCATCCCTTGCAATCAAGCTTGCGTAATTGGTTTAAATATAAAGTATTTACCGACTATGCCGCGGATGGCTACGCCACGGAATATGCGCATTTATGGGATGAAAATAACCAGTTGATAGCGATTGCGCGACAGACTGTTACGGTGTTTGCCTAGTGACACTGCGGGGCATTTCGTATAAAGTGAGTGCAACTAACGATGGATAAATCCTCAAATTATTCTGCATTTTCATCGTGCATGAGGGGAAAACTGGGGTGTCTATGACAACAGGTCGAATCCTGAATATTCCTAATATTTTAACATTGGCACGAATTGCTTTAATTCCTGTGTTTTTGTTGGTGGCGTATTGGCCACCTGCAATGGGCGTGGGTGAGCATGCTGCAAGCATGTCACGTCATATATTGCTGACCGCTATTTTTGTGATCGCAGCTGTCACTGACTGGTTTGATGGCTACCTTGCGAGAAGTTTAAATCAGACTTCAGCATTTGGACGTTTTCTCGATCCTGTTGCAGATAAGCTGATGGTCGCAACTGCGTTGATCGTCTTGGTGCAATGGCAACCGACCATTTCGATGGCCTTTGCAGCGATTGTGATTATTTCACGTGAAATTACAGTGTCTGCGCTACGTGAGTGGATGGCTGAATTAGGCGCACGTACCAGTGTTGCGGTTTCAACCGTTGGTAAATATAAAACAGCATTCCAGATGATTGCGATTTCAGTGTTCTTGCTGAATTGGCAACCCCTAGAAATGTTGGCGTATGGATTGCTCTATACAGCTGTTGTTTTAACGCTATGGTCGATGTTTATTTATTTGAAAGCCGCATGGCCGTATTTAAAACAACCTTGATTTAAAAGTAAGTTATTAAAAGCTCCGTTATCGGGGCTTTTTTATTGCCGAGCTTTTAAAAAAATTGAGGGTATGTCTAGTTTGAACAGCGCTTCATTTGATTAGAGCTTGACGTTAAATGTGAGACGTTGGCGCAAATTTTGGATAAAAAAATTCCCAGATTTTGGGGGAAATCTAGGAAGGAAAATCGGGGTTACTTATCGCTATTATGGAAGATGTTTCCATCTCCTTGATTGCTATTATAGGAAAGCAGATTTAGAAATACATGGAGTTTATTGTAGTGTAATGTTGTGTTTTATTGAGAAATGTATCACAAATTTACATTCAGAATTTTTGATACAAATTGGCCGATAACTTTGGTAGGTTTTGTTTGGATTTAAACGATAAAAATCGATATATGTGATGATAAAAATACAATTAACATTATTTAAATAATAGATTCATATATTTAAGTTTAAATAAAATTGATCAATGGATAAAAGATTTTTCAGCAATGATAAAGATCATTTCTCAATGAAAGCTTACATAGACGTCAGTTTCGTTTTGCGAAAATAACAGTGCTTCTAAATTTATAAAAGGAGCCCCTTTGGACTCTTTTATGACATTTGAAGCTACGCGCTTCGCTTGTCTTGCATCATTTGTAGAGTAGCAAAAAAGAATCCCCTAATTTGGTGATTCTTTTCAATTAAAGCCTACGCACAGCATAGCTGCTTGTTTTGCGGCGTGGCGGAGCAGTGCTCCTGAGTACAAAAAAGGAGTCCCATTGGACTCCTTCATGACATTTGAAGCTACGCGCTTCGCTTGTCTTGCGTAAAACTTAAAGCAACGCTTTAAGTTTTACTCAGGCTTTAGGCCTTCGGCTTTTTCTAAAGATTCATCATTGCTGAAGAATTTTTCACGTTGCTCTTCAAGGAACTTTTTCGCGTCAGCTTCAAACACGTTTAAACGTTTTTCATTGATCAACGTAGTTTGGTGTTTTAGCCATTCTTGCCAAGCTTGTTTAGATACCGTATCAAACAATTCTTGTCCCTTTGCACCCGGGAATGGTGCAAAGTCTAAACCTTCCATTTCAGCCTGATATTTACGGCAAAAAACTTGTCGAGACATATCAATACTCCATTTAACTTGAAAAAGTTATGCGTAAAGTTTTTCTAAACGTGCGTGTGCGCGTTCAATTGCTGCTTCAACTTGAGCAGGTGCAGTACCACCAATGTGGTTACGTGCATTGACAGATGCTTCAAGTGTTAATGCTTTTTCGAAGACATCGGCCTGAATCAAGTCAGAGAACTGTTGAAGTTGCTCAAGGGTTAATTCTGAAAGGTCTTTGCCTTCTTGAACACCGAGGGCAACCGCTTTACCCACAATTTCATGCGCATCACGGAATGCTACGCCATTTTTAACCAAGTAGTCGGCAAGGTCAGTTGCAGTTGAGAAGCCACGAAGTGCTGCTTCACGCATGATGTCAATGTTTGGCACTAGTGCAGGGATCATGTCGGCAAATGCCATGAGTGAGCCACGAACAGTATCGATTGCATCGAATAGTGGTTCTTTATCTTCTTGGTTGTCTTTGTTGTATGCCAATGGTTGACCTTTCATCAGGGTCAATAGGCTCATCAAGTCACCATATACACGGCCAGTTTTACCACGGATCAACTCAGGAACGTCTGGGTTTTTCTTTTGCGGCATAATTGACGAGCCAGTGCAGAAACGGTCAGGAATATTTACAAATTTGAACTGAGCCGATGTCCAAAGAATCATTTCTTCTGACATACGTGATAAATGCATCATGATGAGTGATGCTGCCGCATTGAATTCAATACCAAAATCACGGTCAGACACGGCGTCCAAAGAATTTTCAGCGACAGCTTCAAAACCTAGTAATTCTGCAGTGAATGTGCGGTCGATGGGGTAAGTTGTTCCTGCAAGTGCAGCAGAACCTAAAGGCATACGATTGGTACGTTTACGGCAGTCAATTAAACGCTCTGAGTCACGAACCAACATTTCAAACCACGCCATAAGATGGTGGCCAAAAGTTACTGGCTGAGCAGTTTGTAAATGCGTGAAGCCCGGCATGATGGTATTGGTGTTTTTCGCCGCCAAGCCCAAGATACCTTTTTGTAATTTTTGCAATAATTCTAAAATCGCATCGATTTCGTCGCGAACATACAGACGGATATCGGTTGCAACTTGGTCATTACGGCTACGACCGGTGTGTAGTTTTTTACCTGTAATACCGATACGTTGAGTCAAGCGTGACTCAATATTCATGTGCACATCTTCTAGGTCAATGCGCCATTCGAAGTTACCCGCTTCAATTTCTGCTTTAATGGTGTTTAAGCCATGAATAATATCGTCACGCTCTTGTTCAGTCAGAACGCCGACTTTAGCAAGCATGGTTGCATGTGCAATTGAACCTGCAATATCTTGTTTATAAAAGCGTTGGTCAAACTGTACAGATGCTGTAAATTCAGCAACAAAAGCGTCAGTAGCTTCGGAAAAACGACCGCCCCACATGCCTGAAGTTTGGGCTTGTGACGGATTTGAGGAATTAGAAGATGTGGTCATGTCGGCTCAATAAGATAAAAAGCATAGAACTGAACAAGAGTATAGCAAATTCGAACCCAGTTGCCGAAGGGCAAGTTGATCAAACTTTTAGACAAGGTTTGGGCCTATGACAATTTCTGTATTTTCAGGAAAAATGGGCCGTTGGCATTATTTGTGGGAGCTTTTTCTTGCGGGTAATATTGTGGCTTTGGTCTTGGCCTTGGCTCAAGCTCAATCGTGGCATGCGTTAAGTTTTTCGAGTGTCATGCAGCATGTGTTGTTTATTAACTGGATTTTATTGGCCTTTGCTGCATTTTCAGAGCTTTTGCAGAGTAAGACGCGTGGTTTAAACATGAAAATGCTCATGTTTAGCGGGTTTGTTTTATTGCAAGCTTTGGTGTTGTTCACCACCTTAATTTTAAATGTCTTGATCTATTTTGGTGAAAATTTCAGTTTAGCCGGCTTGAGTGCAGACGTTTTAACTGCTGGTGTGGTTTTAAATCTGAGCTATGGGGTGTTGCTTGGGGCATTTTGCTTTCGTTATTTATATTTAAGAGAGCAGTGGAGTCGACAACATCATAGTGAATTAAACGCACGTATTCAGGCGATGCAAGCTCGGATTCATCCACATTTTTTATTTAATAGCTTAAATAATGTGATTAGCTTGATTGCGATTGATCCAGATAAAGCGGAGCAAATGCTGCTGAATTTATCTCGATTATTCCGTGCGAGTTTTCAAGAATTGAAACTGGTGAGTCTCAAAGATGAGATCGATTTGTGTCAGCGTTATTTGGCCATCGAACAAATGCGATTGGGCGATCGGCTCAATGTGGAGTGGAAACTGGCCGACATTGAACAGTACGCTCAAGTACAAATTCCACTATTAACTTTACAACCTTTATTAGAAAATAGTATTTTTCATGGAGTCGAAAAGATTTTGACAAAGAGTACGATAAATATATTGATTGAAATATTGCAAAATCAAATTAATATCGTTATTACAAATCCTTATACACAGGATACAATTAAATTACGTCAGGGGAATGGTATTGCCATCGAAAATGTGAAACAGCGACTTGAGGCATATTATGGTCAGCATGTCACTTTTCAAACCTACGCAGGCGAGGGAATGTATACGACTGTGGTGCAATATCAATATAAATAGAAATCTCAGTTGACCAATAAAAATAAATGACGTTAACGAGATAAGGAGGAGAAATGGACATCCTGATCTGTGATGATGAGCCTCTAGCAGTAGAGCGATTGTCACGTTTAGTCACTCAACTTGGACATCAAGTGGTTGCGAAAGCCTCACATGGTCAACAAGCGATTGACTTGGCTCAAAGCCTCGAGCCTGATGTCATCTTACTAGATATACAAATGCCTGAAATGGATGGGCTGACTTGCGCTAAATTGTTGCGTGAATTAGACCCCATGCCCGCTATTATTTTTTGTACTGCATATGATCATCATGCACTTGATGCATTTAAGTCGAATGCAGAGGGATATTTACTAAAACCGGTTATGCAACAGGAATTGCAGCAGGTTTTAGATCATTTAACTAAATTAACCCAAGCTCAATTGAGCACGATAAAACAAAAAGAAAATATGGACGAAATTAAAATCAGCCGCCATCAAATCGCGGCAAAGACTTATCGTGGTGTAGAACTGGTCCCTGTGGAAAATATTTATTATTTTCTTGCAGATCAGAAATATGTCACTGTTCGGCATAAAAATGGCAATGTACTTATTGATGAAACGCTGAAGGATTTAGAGCATGAATTTGGTGATCGCTTTATACGTATTCATCGAAATGCCTTGGTGTCTGTGAGCTTTTTAGAGGGTTTAGAAGTCGTAAGCTCGGGGCAGTATCAGGTGCGTTGTCGAGATTTAGAAGAGCGTTTGGCGGTCAGCCGTCGACATTTACCGAATTTACGTGAGCGAATACAAAAATTATAGGGCAAGGGTCAAAGCACATTGCGAATTAAGCTTGCATTTTCAACTGAGCAAGTTAAGTTTAGAATAATAGCCCTATAGACTGTATTTTAAAATTTATGAATATCCTTAAGATCGCAACTCGACAAAGCCCGCTTGCACTGTGGCAGGCGGAACATATTCGTGCACGTTTAGAAGCACTTCATGCAAATTTAAAAGTTGAGTTGGTGACCTTTGTGACCCAAGGTGACAAGATTCTAGATACCCCTTTAGCCAAAATTGGGGGGAAAGGATTATTTGTAAAAGAATTAGAAGCGGCATTGTTGGATGGTCGTGCAGACTTGGCAGTTCATTCGATGAAAGATGTGCCAATGGCTTTGCCTGAAGGTTTAAGCTTGGCCGTGATTTGTGAGCGTGAAGATCCATTAGATGCTTTCGTTTCAAATACCTATAACAGTTTTGATGAGTTACCACAGGGTGCGAAGGTGGGGACATCGAGCTTGCGCCGCAAATGCCAAATTTTAAAACAACGTCCAGACCTTGAAATTATTGATCTGCGTGGCAATGTGGGTACGCGTTTATCTAAACTCGATGCGGGTAACTATGATGCGATTATTTTGGCGAGTGCAGGGCTAAAGCGTCTGGGTTTAGCAGAGCGTATTCGTCATACTCTTGAGCCTGTTGTGAGTTTACCTGCAGTTGGACAAGGTGCATTGGGCCTAGAATGTCGTAGCCAAGATCAAACTGTATTGGATTTAATTTTGCCCTTAATGCATGCAGAGACCAATGCCTGTGTACGCGCAGAACGTGCTTTTAATGCATATCTAGAAGGTGGCTGCCAAGTACCGATTGCAGGTTATGCAACCTTAGAAAATGGTCAGATTCATTTGGAAGGTCGTGTCGGTAGTGTTGACGGTCAAATCTTGTTGAAAGCACAGCAAGTAGGCCTTCCCGAACAGGCTGAACAGCTCGGTGTCAAATTGGCCCAAGACTTGTTAGCCCAAGGTGCAGGTGACATTTTAAAGGCACTGTATTAATACATGCTTTTTATCAATACACGTCCGACAGATCGTGCAGCGCAGCTTAGCTTGACGCTGCGCTCTGCGGGTGTTGCTGTGGCTGAGCTTCCATTACTTGAGCTCAAGCCGCGGGCATGGTCAGAAGCATTGGCAGCGTGCTACGCCCAGTTGAGTGCTGCGGATGTATTGGTTGTAGTGAGCCCCTCTGCGGTCACCTTTGGTATGCAAGGTTTGCGTAAGGCAGGCATTTCACTTGATCAGCTTGAACATATTCAATGGGTTGCAGTCGGTGACGCAACTGCAGCAAAGCTAGCTGATTATGGCATTCACAGTGTCGTACCGCAGGTGGAAACCTCGGAGGGAATGCTCACCTTAAGCCATTTAGAACAATTGGAGACTGGGGCTTGCGTTGCATTTTGGCGCGGTGAAGGCGGTCGTCAATTTATGATGCAGCAGTTGCTAGCACGTGGCATTCAGGTTCTCAATTTTGTGCTATACGAACGGCATCTACCGGAAGAGACCACTCAAAAAGTAAAAACACTCATTTCTGAACATCAGTTGTCATCTCCATATTGTATGTTGATCACCAGTGAGGCCAGTTGGCTCAATTGGCTTGACTTGATTCAGTCGCATTTATCAGTGCTGAGTCATGCACATTTTTTAGTTTTAGGTGTAAGGTTGTTCGAGCTACTTGAGCAAAGTCGTATAACACTGAACAAAGATTTTAAAATTATTCAACTCGAAGATTTAAACGCGACACACATATTGCAGCATGTGCAAGTCGTGCAGGGAAATACATGAAGAAGTTGTTTGTCGTTGTGGTCATTGTCGCCGTACTTTGGTTGGCTAAACTCAGTTTTGACCTATTTCAGGTCAATGCTCAACAAACCGAACTGATGCAACAACAAACTTTATTGCAACAGCGCAATGCAGGTTTGAATGATCAGGTCGTGGCTTTGAAACGTCAGTTGAGTGGCACAACGACCGAGATGTCGGCTGCAACGACATCGAATGCTTCGATTGCTGCTGAGGCGACCCATAGCATTGAGCCAATGATGGTGGTGGGTCAGCAACTTGATTTGGTTGAATTTGCCATGCAGCAACAACAATTTGCTGTCGCTTTGGAAAAATTAAACCAATTAGACCAACAATTAGATCAGTTGAGCTTGGCACCTGCATTGCGTATGAGTTTGCATCAGGTGATTCAAAAAGACCGTGAGACCTTAAAGCAATATGTGACAGAGCGTCAGTTGCAATCTGATAAAGTGAAAAATACCCTGCAATCGATTGATCAATTGTTAGAAAAAGAAATATTAAAGCCATACAGTTCAAAAGAGCAGCAAAAAGGTCTTTCTTTTTGGCAAAAATGGATTCAAGTCGAATCGGTCGAGCAACCGAGTCCCGTATTAATGCAGCGTAGCTTGGTATTAAAAGAAATGCAGTTGCGTTTAATTTTGGCTCAGCAGGTTTTAAATCAAGGACAATATCCTCAATTTCAACAAGAAATCACTGAAATTATGCAAATTATGCAGCAATTGCCAGATGCTTCATTAAAACCGATACGCCAACGTTTAGAACAATTAAAGGACATTCCGGTTATTTCTGTACCGCTATTAAATACTCGGGCACTCATAGGGTAATCGACTATGAAACATATTTTATTGGCCTATTTATTTATTAGCTTATTGGTTGTTGCTATTATTAGTTTGCTGAGTTTTGGACATGGTGCAGGCTATGTCTATTTATACTGGCGTGAATGGCAAGTTCAATCCAATATTTGGTTTTTAGCATTATTGCTGGCACTACTGAGTTTGATCGTGCAAATGTTTTGGTATGCGGTTAAACGTTATTTAAGTCGAGAACAACGTAAATCTGAAACGGTCTTTAGTTTTAATAAACTACATCCCTATGAGCAATTGGCTGTCATTTGGCTTTTAAATGCTGCGCAAGATCAAAAAAACTTTATTCAGCAAGCTTTTACTGAGTCTGGATTATTAAAAGGGGTGATCGATGCGCGTTTATATTGGATTCAGCAACAATATGAAACAGCATTAAATGCATTAACTCAGACCAATCCAATGGCTTTTGAACTCGCAGAATTGCAACGGATTGAAATTTATTTGTCTCAACAACAGGGTGAAAAGGCTTTAACGCATCTCGAATTTTTGAATCAACATGAATTATCGCCATGGTTGCAAAAAGTCAGTAGCGCCTATGAGCAGCGCTTAACCATGCTATGGGGCATGTTTGCGTTGCAGTTTCCTTGGTTGTATTTGCGTTCGACACGTTATGGACATTTAGATGAGCTGACAAAACAAGCTTGGTTGGAGCAATTATTATCAGCGTTTGATCAAGCTGATGTCGATGACTTACAGCACTTAAAGCAGCGTTATTTGGATTTACAAGATCAAATCACAGAGCGTAAATATGCGGTCAAAGTGTTGTGGTTAAAAGTCTTGTCTCGTATGCCAGAGATGAGTCAGGAGCATGAGCAATTGGCCATTCATTTGCTGGAACAGCAATTTAACAAAGAAGTGTTCTTTTTGTGGTTCCAGCAAAAAATGCTGAAGCAAAACCCTGACTATGTGGCTGTAGAACAGCAGATTCAACGTTGGGAAGAAAAGTATCCTGCGCTGCCTGTTTTTAGTTTTGCAAAATGGAATATTTACCAAGCGACAGCACGTCAAGCTGAAGCAGATGCATTGTTAGAATTATATCCAAATGATGTATTAATGAGTTATTTACGCATCAAGTCAGCCTTAAATCAGCAGGAAGATTTGACCAAACAATTAAATTTAATATTTGAAAATAATGCTAATTTTATGGAAATTAGAATGTAAGGACATTATATGCAAGAAAATTTAGCTCAATATTCATTGATTCATACTCAACACGTCGCTTGGGGGGATATGGATGCTTTTGGTCATGTAAATAACGTGCATTATTATCGTTATATGGAAAGTGCGCGGATTGGTTATTTAGATCAGTTGGATATATTTAATCAGTCTGTGGTTACGGTTGTTGCTTCAAGCCAGTGTAAATATTTAAGCCCCGTGGTTTATCCTGATATTTTAAAAGTGGCAACGCGCGTTGAAGAATTAAGAAATATAGCCAAATCCTAAAAACTATAGAACAATAGAGATATGGGATATTCAAAAGATTTTAAAGACAAAGTCATAGAAATTATGATTCGAGATGAAATGTCTGTGCGAAAAGCAGCACAGCATTT
>NZ_VPBP01000031.1:0-34577 GCF_013418685.1 Acinetobacter sp. YH12129 | reverse complement strand
TCCGTACAACTGACGTAACTGGTGCAATCGCGCTTAAAGAAGGCGTTGAAATGGTTATGCCTGGTGACAACGTAGAAATGTCAGTAGAATTAATCCACCCAATCGCAATGGACGCTGGCTTACGCTTCGCGATCCGTGAAGGTGGCCGTACAGTTGGTGCGGGTGTTGTTTCTAAAGTAACTGCATAATATAATACAGTTATCTTTGTACAGATCGAGAGTTTCGACTCTCGATTTGCTCTGCAGGTCAGTAGTTCAATTGGTAGAGCGTCGGTCTCCAAAACCGAATGTTGGGGGTTCGAGTCCCTCCTGGCCTGCCAAATTTTTTTAAAAAGAAGCTTGATGCTGGCTCAACTGGTCATATAATAAGTCGCGAATCCTACGACGAGTACAAAAATGTCGAATGATAAATCGCGTGACGCATTAAGCGACGCGCCAATTCCTCAAAGAAATAATCCTGCTGAAGTTGTTAATTCTGGTTCCCCTTTAGACTATGTTCTGTGGGTTATCGCGTTGATTTTACTCGGTAGTTCTATGATGGTGAATCAACATTTGCCAGCATACTGGGCACCAGCGAATGATGTCTGGGTCCGTGTTGGGGTAATTTTGGCTTGTATCATCGTGGCTTTAGGTTTATTATACGCCACCCATCAAGGCAAAGGCTTTGTTCGATTGTTGAAAGATGCTCGAATTGAGTTACGTCGAGTGACTTGGCCAACCAAGCAAGAGACCATGACCACATCTTGGCAGGTACTTGCGGTAGTCTTAGTGGCATCTATTTTATTATGGTGCTTTGACTATGCTTTGAGCTGGTTAATGAAGTTTATTATCGGGTAAGAGAGCTATGAAACGTTGGTACATTATTCATGCCTATTCTGGTTATGAAAAACAAGTGTTACGCTCACTTAATGATCGAATCCAGCGTAGCGCTGTAGCCGATAGCTTTGGTGAAGTCCTTGTCCCTACTGAAGAAGTAGTGGAAATGAAGGATGGTAAGAAACGTAAATCTGAGCGTAAATTCTTTCCCGGCTATGTGTTAGTCGAGATGGAAATGAATGATGAAACTTGGCACATTGTTAAAGAATGTCCAAAAGTATTAGGTTTCATCGGTGGTACTGCAGAAAAGCCTGCACCAATTACGCAAAAAGAAGCTGATGCGATTCTTGCACGTGTACGCAATACTGGCGAAGCACCTCGTCCTAAGACGATGTTTGAACCAGGTGAAGAATTACTCGTAATTGACGGTCCATTCACCGATTTTAAAGGCGTGGTGGAAGAAGTTCTATACGATAAGTCACGTTTGACGTTGACGATTAATGTATTTAATCGACCAACTCAGGTTGAGCTGGAATTTCGCCAAGTCGAAAAATCGGTTTAATTTAACTTGGTTGATAAACGCCCGATTTGTTATGAGTCGGGCATTGTTGTTGTAACGGTATCGTTACTTATATGTATGGGGAGCCTAGCGGCGTTAGTACCCAGAGGTAATTGAAATGGCTAAGAAGATTGACGGCTATATCAAGCTGCAAGTTCCAGCTGGTAAAGCAAATCCATCTCCACCGATTGGTCCTGCACTAGGTCAACGTGGTGTTAACATCATGGCATTCTGTAAAGAATTCAATGCTGCGACACAAAAAGTTGAAGCTGGTCTTCCAATTCCAGTAGTGATCACTGTGTACAACGACAAGTCGTTCACATTCATCATGAAAACTCCTCCTGCTGCGATTCTTCTTAAGAAAGCTGCGGGCATCCAAAAGGGTTCAGCTGTACCTAACAAAACTAAAGTTGGTAAGTTGACTCGCGCTCAATTAGAAGAAATTGCGACTACTAAAGAACCAGATCTTACTGGTGCTGATTTAGACGCACGTGTACGTACCATTGCTGGTTCTGCGCGTTCTATGGGCTTGGAAGTGGAGCTATAAGACATGGCTAAATTAACTAAACGTCAAAAAGCCATTGTTGCTGCTGTTGAAGCTAACAAAGTTTACACTTTGGAAGAAGCAGTTGCAGTTCTTAACGGCCTTCCAGCAGTAAAATTCAAAGAATCTTTGGATGTTGCTGTAAACCTAGGTGTTGATCCTCGTAAATCTGACCAAGTTGTTCGTGGCGCGACTACACTTCCTGCAGGTACTGGTAAAACTGTACGTGTAGCTGTGTTTGCTCAAGGCGCTGCTGCTGAAGCTGCTAAAGCTGAAGGCGCGGACGTTGTTGGTTTTGATGATCTTGCTGAAAGCATCCAGGCGGGTAACCTTGATTTTGACGTAGTAATTGCAGCTCCGGATGCAATGCGCGTTGTTGGTAAGTTAGGTACGATTCTTGGTCCACGTGGCTTAATGCCAAACCCTAAAGTGGGTACTGTAACTCCTGACGTAGCTTCTGCTGTTAAAAATGCGAAAGCTGGTCAAGCACGTTACCGTGTAGACAAAGCAGGTATCATCCACGCTGCGATCGGTCAAGTAGGTTTCACTGCTGAAGCTGTTCGTTCAAACGTTGAAGCTCTTGTAGCTGACCTTAAGAAAGCAAAACCTGCTACTTCTAAAGGTGTTTACATCCAAAAGATCACTTTAAGCTCAACTATGGGTCCTGGTCTTGTTGTTGATGTGGCAAACGTTTCTAAATAAGTTTCGACTTATTACAGAATTTTAAAGCCCTGAGTAAAAATCAAAGCGCTGCTTTGATTTTTACGCAAGAAAAGATATTTGCTTCACTCGAAGCATAGTTTCTCGTCTTGCGGGTCGGCAAAGCGGTACTTTGCTGATCGCCCCTCAGGCAAACTTTGAATTGATAAATTTAGATTTATCAGCGTCAAAGACCTCAGGCGAGGGGAGTTTTATGCTTTCTTCTTAATAGCCCAGCCTGAGTAGACGCGGTGGTGTGATTTGTTCCTCCTCCGCGTGTTGGTTCAGTGATGAGCTAACGAATTGGGAGTGCATCTGTATAGGTGCATAAATCACCGTTAGGAGGTTTTACAATGGCTCTTCTTATCGAAGGCAAAAAACAGATCGTAGCTGAAGTAACTGAAGTTGCTTCTACTGCGTATGCTGCTGTTGTTGCTGACTATCAAGGTTTAACTGTTGAGCAATTAACTGCTCTACGTGTTGAAGCTCGTAAACTAGGTGTTGCTACTCGTGTAGTTCGTAACACTTTGGCTAAACGTGCTCTTCAAGATACTCAATTCAATATCTTGAGCGACAACCTTGTTGGCCCAACAATCTTAGCTTTCTCAACTTCTGAAGACGACATGGGCGCAGCTGCTCGTTTGTTCGAAGAATTTGCTAAAACTAATAAAGCATTTGAACTTAAAGCTGCTGCATTTGACGGTAAGGTTTATCAAGGTGCTGAAGTTAGCGTTATCGCGAACCTTCCAAACCAAGAGAAAGCGCTTACTATGCTTGCAAACGTTCTTCAAGCTCCTATTTCGAAATTGGGTCGCCTTATTACTGCGCTCAAAGAGAAAAACGAGTCAGAAGCTGCTTAAGCTTAAATCAATTTACACACCATTCAATACCCATTTGGAGTTACTCTCATGGCTTTAACAAACGAAGAAATCTTAAACGCAGTTGCTGAAAAAACTGTTCTTGAACTTGTTGAACTTATTTCTGCTTTCGAAGAAAAATTCAACGTATCTGCTGCTGCTGTAGCAGTTGCTGCTGCTCCTGGCGCTGCTGGTGGTGCTGCTGAAGAACAATCAGAATTCAACGTTGAGTTGACTTCTTTCGGTGCTAACAAAGTTGCTGTAATTAAAGCGGTTCGTGAAGCTACTGGCCTTGGTCTTAAAGAAGCTAAAGATCTTGTTGAAAGCGCTCCTTCAGTTCTTAAAGAAGGCGTTTCTAAAGAAGAAGGCGAAGAACTTAAGAAAAAACTTGAAGAAGCTGGTGCTACAGTTACACTTAAGTAATCTTAAGGGGAGTCGATTTTTTTATAATCGGCTCCAAAAAATGGCTGGTGGCCCTTGGGTCATCAGCCTTTTTGCGTTACAATAATCGGCTCGATTTTTGTTTGCATGATATAAAAATCATACAAATTAAAAATAATTTATAAAACCAAACGCTTACCAATATTTTTCAGTAAAAAATATTGTTAAGCGTTTTAATACCACTAAAAATTGCAGCATTTGTGAAAGTGGTGGCCATATCGGCCTGCGTAATTCCTTCTAAGTTCGTTCTGCAGGCGGACTTAGTTTACTTTCCGAGGACTCCAGATGGCATACTCATATACCGAAAAGAAACGGATCCGTAAGAATTTTGGTAAATTGCCCAAGGTAATGGATGTTCCGTACTTGCTCGCGATTCAAGTCGACTCGTACCGAACTTTCCTTCAAGACGGCAAAACTCCAAAAAACCGCGAAGATATCGGTCTCCAAGCCGCATTTCGTTCAGTTTTTCCTATTGAAAGTTATTCTGGCAATGCTGCTTTAGAATTTGTTGAGTATAGTCTTGGTAAGCCTGAATTTGATGTGCGCGAATGTATTCTTCGTGGCTCAACTTATGCGGCGCCAATGCGTGTAAAAATTCGTCTGATCATTAAAGATCGCGAAACTAAAACAATCAAAGATGTGCGTGAGCAAGAAGTCTACATGGGTGAAATGCCACTTATGACAGACAACGGTACCTTTGTGATCAATGGTACTGAGCGTGTAATCGTATCTCAATTACACCGTTCACCAGGTGTATTCTTTGACCACGATAAAGGCAAAACTCACTCTAGCGGTAAAGTTCTTTACTCTGCTCGTATCATTCCTTACCGTGGTTCATGGTTAGACTTTGAATTCGATGCAAAAGATCTTGTATATGTTCGTATTGACCGTCGTCGTAAATTACTTGCGACTGTTGTGCTTCGTGCCTTGGGTTATAACAACGAACAAATCCTAGACATGTTCTACGAAAAAGTACCTGTATATCTTGATATGGGTAGCTATCAAATTGACTTGGTTCCAGAACGTCTACGTGGCGAAATGGCACAGTTTGATATCGTGGGTACAGACGGTAAGACAATTGTTGAACAAGGTAAACGTATTAACGCGCGCCATGTTCGTCAAATGGAAGCAGCAGGTCTTGAAAAACTTTCTGTTCCTGATGAATACCTATATGAACGTATCGTTGCTGAAGATGTAACGTTACGTGATGGCGAAGTTGTTGCGGCAAATACCGTACTTAGCCATGAAATTATGGTGAAATTGGCTGAAGGCGGCGTTAAACAATTCAACGTACTTTATACCAATGACATCGACCGTGGTCCATTCATTGCGGACTCTTTACGTGCAGATACTACAACTGGTCGTGAGGAAGCACTTGTAGAAATCTACAAAGTGATGCGTCCGGGTGAGCCACCAACAAAAGAAGCTGCTGAAAACTTATTCAACAACTTGTTCTTCTCTTCTGAACGTTATGACTTATCACCAGTAGGTCGTATGAAGTTCAACCGTCGTTTGGGTCGTCCTTACGAAGTGGGTACGGATCAGAAGTCTCGTGAAGTTGAAGGCATTCTTTCGAACGAAGACATCACTGATGTATTGAAAACATTAGTTGAAATCCGTAACGGTAAAGGTGAAGTCGACGATATCGATCACTTGGGTAACCGTCGTGTTCGTTCTGTTGGTGAAATGACAGAAAACCAATTCCGTGTTGGTCTAGTTCGTGTTGAACGTGCTGTTAAAGAACGTTTATCTCAAGCTGAAACTGATAACTTGTCTCCGCAAGATTTAATCAATGCGAAACCAGTTGCTGCTGCAATCAAAGAATTCTTTGGTTCAAGCCAGTTGTCTCAGTTCATGGACCAAAACAACCCGTTGTCTGAAATTACACACAAACGTCGTGTATCAGCATTGGGCCCAGGTGGTTTGACTCGTGAACGTGCGGGCTTCGAAGTACGTGACGTACATCAAACTCACTACGGTCGTGTATGTCCAATCGAGACTCCTGAAGGTCCAAACATTGGTTTGATCAACTCACTTTCTGTTTATGCGAAATGTAATAACTTCGGTTTCTTGGAAACTCCATACCGTAAAGTTGTTGATGGTCGTGTAACGGATGACGTTGAATACCTTTCTGCGATTGAAGAAGTAGGTACTGTGATTGCACAGGCCGATTCTGGTATCGATAAAGACGGTAACTTAACTGAAGAATTCGTATCTGTACGTCACCAAGGTGAATTCGTACGTATTCCACCAGAAAAAGTAACTCATATGGATGTATCTGCTCAGCAGGTTGTATCTGTAGCGGCATCACTTATTCCGTTCCTTGAACACGATGATGCCAACCGTGCATTGATGGGTTCAAACATGCAGCGTCAGGCTGTTCCTACATTACGTGCTGACAAACCGCTTGTTGGTACAGGTATGGAAGCAAACGTAGCGCATGACTCGGGTGTGTGTGTACTTGCGAAACGTGGTGGTCGTATTGAATTCGTTGATGCTTCTCGTGTCGTTATTCGTGTAAACGAAGAAGAGATGGTGGCAGGCGAAGCAGGTGTAGATATCTACAACCTGATCAAATACACACGTTCGAACCAAAATACATGTATCAACCAAAACGTTGTTGTACGTTTAGGTGACAAAGTTGCACGTGGTGACGTTCTTGCTGATGGTCCATCAACAGATGGCGGTGAATTGGCATTGGGTCAAAACATGCGTGTAGCGTTCATGACTTGGAACGGTTACAACTACGAAGACTCGATCTTACTTTCAGAGCGTGTACTTCAAGAAGATCGTTTAACGTCTATCCACATCCAAGAGCTTTCATGTGTTGCACGTGATACCAAATTGGGTGCTGAAGAAATTACAGCGGATATCCCGAACGTGGGTGAAGCTGCACTTTCTAAATTGGATGAATCAGGTATCGTTTATATCGGTGCTGAAGTAACTGCTGGTGACATTCTTGTAGGTAAAGTAACGCCTAAAGGTGAAACTCAGTTAACTCCGGAAGAAAAATTGCTTCGTGCAATCTTCGGTGAAAAAGCGGCTGACGTAAAAGACTCTTCATTACGTGTATCTTCATCTGTGAAAGGTACTGTAATTGACGTTCAAGTATTTACACGTGACGGTCTTGAAAAAGACGAACGTGCTCAAGCAATTGAGAAAGCACAACTTGATGCTTACCGTAAAGACTTGAAAGAAGAATACAAAATCTTCGAAGAAGCGGCTCGTGAACGTATTGTTCGTCTATTGAAAGGTCAAGAATCTAACGGTGGCGGTACAACTAAACGCGGTGACAAATTAACTGAAGAGTTATTGTCTGGTCTTGAGTTGGTTGATCTTATTGAAATCCAACCAGTCGACGAAGCGATTGCTGAACGTTTAACTCAAATTCAAGTGTTCTTGAAAGAGAAGAGCCTTGAAATTGACGAGAAATTTGCAGAGAAAAAACGCAAACTTTCTACAGGTGATGAACTGACAACTGGCGTATTGAAAGTTGTTAAAGTTTACTTGGCTGTAAAACGCCGCATCCAACCGGGTGATAAAATGGCGGGTCGTCACGGTAACAAAGGTGTTGTATCTAACATCTTACCTGTAGAAGACATGCCACACGATGCAAACGGTGTTCCAGTTGATGTTGTACTTAACCCACTGGGTGTACCATCACGTATGAACGTGGGTCAGATTCTTGAAACTCACTTAGGTATGGCAGCTAAAGGTCTTGGCGATCAAATCGACAAGATGATGAAAGAGCAACGTACTGTACTTGAGCTTCGTGATTTCTTAGACAAGATTTACAACAAAGTTGGTGGCGAACAAGAAGATCTTGATAGCTTGACTGATGAAGAAATCTTGGTGCTTTCAGGTAACTTGCGTAAAGGTGTTCCTTTAGCAACACCAGTATTTGATGGTGCTGAAGAATCACAAATTAAAGAATTGTTAGAACTTGGTGGCATTTCACGTACTGGTCAAACAGTATTGTATGATGGTCGTACAGGTGAACGTTTTGACCGTCCAGTAACTGTAGGTTACATGTACATGTTGAAACTGAACCACTTGGTTGACGACAAGATGCATGCGCGTTCTACTGGTTCTTACTCTCTAGTAACTCAACAGCCGCTTGGTGGTAAAGCACAATTCGGTGGTCAGCGTTTCGGTGAGATGGAAGTATGGGCACTCGAAGCTTACGGTGCAGCATACACACTTCAAGAAATGCTTACTGTGAAGTCGGACGACGTTGAAGGTCGTACCCGTATCTATAAGAACATTGTAGATGGTAACCATTACATGGACCCAGGTATGCCTGAATCGTTCAACGTATTGACCAAAGAGATCCGTTCTTTAGGTATCAACATTGAACTGAAAAATGGTGACTAATTAGCTCCATTGAATCTCCCTTGCGAAGCAGTGCTTCTCACCTCTTTAATCAAGAGGGGCAAGGGGGATTTCTCAGTTAAAAAACAATATTTGTGACCCAGTTGTGAAGTGAAAATCTCCACAACACACGGAGAAAAAAATTGAAAGACTTGCTCGATATCATGCGCAAAAAGACGGATTCAGACGGTCATGCTCCTGTAGAGTTTGATCGCATCCGTATTGGTCTTGCGTCACCAGAAATGATTAAGTCGTGGTCTCATGGTGAAGTTAAAAAGCCTGAAACCATTAACTACCGTACGTTCAAACCTGAACGTGATGGTTTATTCTGTGCCAAAATCTTTGGTCCAGTAAAAGATTACGAATGCTTGTGTGGTAAATACAAGCGTATGAAATACAAGGGCGTCATTTGTGAAAAATGTGGCGTTGAAGTAACAACTGCAAAAGTACGTCGTGAGCGTATGGGTCATATTGACCTTGCTTCTCCAGTTGCGCATATTTGGTTCTTAAAATCACTTCCTAGCCGTATTGGTCTGCTTTTAGACATGACTTTACGTGATATCGAACGTGTATTGTATTTCGAATCATACGTTGTAACTGACCCAGGTATGACTCCACTTGAGAAATACCAACTTCTAAACGATGAAGAATACTTCACTGCTTTAGAAGAACACGGTGATGAATTCACTGCGAAAATGGGTGCAGAAGCAGTTCAAGATTTGTTGAAAGACATCGATCTTGAAGCTGAAATTTCACGTCTTCGTGAAGAGATTCCAAATACAACTTCAGAAACGAAGCTTAAAAAAGCTTCTAAACGTCTGAAATTGATGGAAGCGTTCAAAGAGTCGAACAACAAACCAGAATGGATGGTGATGAATGTACTTCCAGTACTTCCACCTGATCTTCGTCCGTTGGTTCCTCTAGAAGGTGGTCGTTTTGCGACTTCTGACTTGAACGATCTTTACCGTCGTGTAATCAACCGTAACAACCGTTTAAAACGTCTTTTAGACCTTGCAGCACCAGACATTATCGTACGTAACGAAAAACGTATGTTACAAGAGTCTGTAGATGCATTGCTTGATAACGGTCGTCGTGGTCGCGCAATTACCGGTTCGAACAAACGTCCTCTTAAATCTTTGGCAGACATGATCAAAGGTAAACAAGGTCGTTTCCGTCAAAACTTATTGGGTAAACGTGTCGATTACTCTGGTCGTTCGGTAATTACTGTAGGTCCAACTTTACGTCTGCACCAATGTGGTCTTCCGAAAAAAATGGCGCTTGAATTATTCAAACCATTCATTTTCGCGAAACTACAAGCGTCTGGCCAAGCGACAACCATTAAAGCTGCGAAGAAAATGGTTGAGCGTGAAACTCCAGAAGTTTGGGACGTACTTGCTCACGTAATTCGTCAACATCCAGTGATGTTGAACCGTGCGCCTACACTTCACCGTTTGGGTCTTCAAGCATTTGAACCAACCCTGATTGAAGGTAAAGCAATCCGTCTTCATCCGTTAGTTTGTGCGGCATTTAACGCCGACTTCGACGGTGACCAAATGGCGGTACACGTACCATTAACACTTGAAGCTCAGTTAGAAGCTCGTGCGTTAATGATGTCAACAAACAACATTCTTTCTCCTGCGAACGGTGAGCCAATCATCGTACCTTCTCAGGACGTTGTCTTAGGCTTGTACTACATCACTCGTGATGCGATCAATGCCAAAGGTGAAGGCATGGTGTTTGCGGATACTGACGAAGTAAACCGTGCACTTGCAACAGGTCAAGTTGATTTACACGCTCGCGTAAAAGCACGTGTACACCAAACTGTCATTGACGAAAATGGTAACCGTGAACAACAAACCATTGTTGTAGACACAACTCCAGGTCGTTGTTTACTTTGGGAAGTTGTACCTGAAGGTATGGATTTCCAACAAATCAACGTTGAGATGACGAAAAAGAACATCTCTAAATTGATCAACTCTTGCTACCGTAAATTAGGTCTTAAAGATACTGTTATCTTCGCTGACCAATTGATGTACTTGGGCTTCCGTCAAGCGACTCACTCAGGTGTGTCTGTTGGTATGGAAGACATGTTGATTCCGCCACAAAAACAAGCAATTATCGAAAAAGCTGAAGTTGAAGTTCGTGAAATTGAACAACAATTCGAGCAAGGTTTCGTAACTGCCGGCGAACGTTATAACAAAGTTGTCGATATTTGGGCGCGTACAAACGACCAAGTAGCGAAAGCGATGATGGACAACTTGTCTTTCACAACTGTTAAAAACAAACAGGGTGAAGACGAGAAACAAAAATCATTCAACTCGATCTACATGATGTCTGACTCAGGTGCCCGTGGTTCGGCAGCTCAGATTCGTCAGTTAGCGGGTATGCGTGGTTTGATGGCGAAACCAGATGGTTCGATCATTGAAACACCAATTAAAGCGAACTTCCGTGAAGGTTTGACCGTACTTCAGTACTTCATTTCAACACACGGTGCACGTAAAGGTTTGGCCGATACTGCATTGAAAACTGCGAACTCAGGTTACTTGACTCGTCGTTTGGTTGACGTTGCACAAGACTTGGTAATTACTGAGCCAGATTGTGGTACTTTCGACGGTCTTGTAATGACTCCGTTCATTCAAGGTGGCGATGTCATCGAGAACTTAGGTACTCGAGTATTGGGTCGTGTACTTGCTGAAGATGCGAAGAAACCAGGTTCGGATGATGTGATTCTTCCACGTAATACTTTAATCGACGAAAAACTTGCAAACTACTTAGAAGAGCAAGGTGTCGATGAAGTGAAAGTACGTTCAGTTGTAAACTGTGAATCTACTTTCGGTGTATGTGCGAAATGTTACGGTCGTGACCTTGCTCGCGGTCACTTGGTGAATCCAGGTGAATCTGTGGGTGTAATGGCTGCTCAATCAATTGGCGAGCCAGGTACACAGTTAACAATGCGTACGTTCCACGTAGGTGGTGCTGCGAGCCGAACTTCTGCTGCTAACAGCGTACAAGTTCGTAACAAAGGTACAGTACGTTTCCACAATGTGAAAACAGTACAACACGCTAAAGGTCACTTGGTATCAACTTCACGTTCAGGTGAAATCGGTATCGCAGATGACATCGGTCGTGAACGCGAACGTTACAAAATTCCATACGGTGCTTCAATCATCATTAAAGATGGCGAAGCTGTGGAAGCTGGCGGTATCGTAGCGACTTGGGATCCGCATACACATCCACTTGTTACCGAAGTTGCAGGTAAAGTGCGTTTCAGCCAAATCGCTGATGGCGTAACTGTGACATCGAAAACTGATGATGCAACAGGTATGACTACAATCGAAATCTTACCAGTGACTTCACGTCCTGCGTCAGGTAAAGATATGCGTCCAGCGGTTGTATTGGATACAACTGATGGTGGCGAACAGTTCTACTTCTTGCCACAAAATACGATTCTGACTGTTCGTGATGGCGAAACAATTGGTGTCGGTGACGTAATTGGTCGTGTACCACAAGAATCTTCACGTACTCGTGATATTACCGGTGGTCTTCCACGCGTAGCTGACTTGTTCGAAGCACGTAAACCGAAAGAACACGCGATCCTTGCTGAAATTTCAGGTATCGTAAGCTTCGGTAAAGAGACCAAAGGTAAGAACCGTCTTGTGATTACTCCGGATGATGGCTCTGAGATTTACGAAGAGCTAATTCCGAAATGGCGTACGATTAACGTGTTCGAAGGCGAGCATGTGAACCGTGGTGAAACCATTTCTGATGGTCCGCAAAACCCACACGACATCTTACGTTTGAAAGGCGAAGTTGCACTGACAAACTACATCGTGAACGAAGTTCAGGACGTATACCGTCTGCAAGGTGTAAAAATCAACGACAAGCATATTGAAGTGATCGTACGTCAAATGCTTCGTAAAGTTGAAATCACTGACGGTGGTGATACAAGCTTCATCAAAGGCGAGCAAGTGGAATACATCCGCGTTGTTCAAGAAAACCAAGCTGTGGCAGCTCAGAACAAGTTTCCAGCGAAGTTTGAACGTCAATTGATGGGTATTACCAAAGCGTCGCTTTCTACTGACTCGTTCATTTCTGCTGCATCGTTCCAGGAAACAACTCGTGTGTTAACTGAAGCTGCTGTAACAGGTAAAGAAGATGAATTACGTGGTCTGAAAGAAAACGTAGTTGTAGGTCGTCTGATCCCAGCGGGTACAGGTTTGGCTTACCACTTAGAACGTCGTCGTCAGGAGTCTGAAGCTGCAGAGCTTGAGCTTCACAATGATTTCTCTGATGTAGATCAAGCATTAAGCCAAGCATTTAGCGATGAATTTAACGGTCTTTAATTAGCCCTTAAATTATTAAAAAAAAGCCACCTTTGGGTGGCTTTTTTTATGCGGATGAATTGAAAATTAAAGCTTTCCTAATGTTGATTTATTTCCTATAGTAAAAATAGAACATAACAAATCTCTTGATTTTTAAACTTAAACATAACGGGGTCTTTTGATGAAATTCGCACAGCAATTATTCGCAGTTTCTGCATTATTCAGCTCATTGACAGCGATTGCTGCACCTATGCCCAATTCGATTGTGGTAGAAGATAAAGCTGTAGTTCCAGTACTAAAAACAGAAGTGATTCGCCGTGTTGCAGGTCAAGAACCTGTACGCCAAGTGACTGCAACAGTGTTAGAAATGACCAATAAAGGTCAGGATATCGTGGCACGTGAAATTGAACTTTCTGATCACCAAGGTGATTTTTCTGAAAAGAAATTATCGATTCCTGTACTACAGCGTGGTGGTGTCATCGTCCCGACCTCTAAAATTGAAACCAAGACTACGGTGAAGCAGGACGGTCAGATTATTCGTCAAAACACCAATATTGATGCAGAAGGTGTAGAGTTTAAGAAAGGGCAAGACCCGATTAAACGCACGCTAAAACTAGATCAGGCAACAGATCCAGAAAGCAAAGCCAAACTCTCTCATGCTGTGCTGACTGAAAATGGTGAAACCACAAAAGATTTGATGATTTTGGATGAAAATCCTGAGTGATTTGTGAGCGATTAGGCGTCGTTTTTTACAAAATGCAGCATTTATGCTCCAAGCCGTAACAAGCTATATTTAATTGTTTCATACAATGGTTTTAGAATCATAGGTATTGAAGAAGATAAGGAACATCACAATGAAAAAAGTAATGAGCGTATGCGCAGTCGCGATGATGTCGACCCTAATGCTTGCTGGTTGTGAAAGCATGTCGCCAAATGAACAACGTATTGGTGCCGCAGCTTTAGGTGGTGCCATTGGTGGTGGTGTGGGTAACAACGTTGGTGGTGGTGTAGGTGCAGCCGTTGGTGGGGGTGCTGGTGCAGCTGTCGGCAGTAAAACTCAAAACGGTTCAAACCGAAATGCCACATATAGTGGTGTAGGTGGTGCGATTGGTTCTGCAGTCGGTAAAAGTATCTTTGGTGGTAACACCGGTGCTGCTATTGGCGGTGCAATCGGTGGTGGTGCAGGTGCTGCAATTGAGCAAAATCGCTAATCTAATCCGATAAATTTGAATGAAAAGGCGCTTAAAGATAAGCGCCTTTTTTATTTGCGTGGACGGGGTTGCTTGCGACGAATGTATAGAGTTTTTTGAACTTCAGCGATACGTAAGCCTGCTTCATCAAAAATATTTAAGCTATAGTTCCGTAGAACAGGCGCGTGGTTATCTGCTAAGTTTTTAATATGGTTGATTTCATTTGGGTCGAGCTGGATGTCAGCGTATACCGTTCCACGTCCGGGGGATAAAAATTGGATATTTGCGGCTTTGTCCCACACGATATAACGTGAGCCCAGGTGATGCATCAAAATCAACATATAAAATGGGTCAACCATTGAATAAAGACTCCCGCCAAAATGTACACCGACGATATTTTGATTTTTACGAGTTAATGGCATTTTGACGCGAATGTGATAATTGGCGAGATCAATTTTATCAATCGAAATGCCAGCACCTTTATAAGGGGCATAATGATTGAGTAAGAATTTAGAGACAATAGGCATTGTCATTATTTTCTGGATTAAGCTCATACTGGGTCAATTTTTTTTTATGCTGAACTTTGCATACTAAATGAGTTTCAAAACTGTGGCATTGATCACATTGCCCATGTTCACAAATAAAACGTCAATTCGATGGAATCGATAAAAGGACAAGAAGAATGCAACCACTAAATACGCAATGGGTGAATACCACAGATCAACAACGGCTTTATGTGAAGACATGGGGTGATGAAACTAAGCCGGCATTGGTTTTGGTTCATGGTTATCCTGATAATCAGGAAGTATGGGAACCGGTTATTGAGCATCTTGGTTCTGAATTTTATATTGTGACCTATGACGTGCGAGGTGCAGGGCAGTCCTCTGTGCCCCGTAAAGTACGAGATTACCGTTTAGAACAACTTTCACTTGATTTGGATAGTGTGACGCAAGCGGTATTAGGCGAGCGTAGTTTTCACTTAGCTGCGCATGACTGGGGTTCAATTCAATCTTGGGAGTCGGTCACAGAAGCAAAGTTTAGATCGCGAATTTTGTCTTATTCAACCATATCTGGGCCATGCTTAGACCATGCTGCATTTTTATTAAGAGATAACTTTAAACATCAGCAAAAAAAATTACTCAAATTGTTGAGCAAGTCATGGTATATCGGAGTATTCCAATTACCATTTCTTGCACCTGCCGCTTGGCATTTTTTGAATGCAGAGCGATGGGGGAAAATTGTTAATGATTTAGAACGAACTCAACAATTGCCGTTAAATCATAATATTCAACATGACGGTAAATATGGTATCGCGCTTTACCGTGCTAATTTTACTCCTCGTTTAACGCAGCCAAGACAACGTCATGCTATATGTCCTGTGCAAGCCATCGTATTAAAATATGATACTTTTGTCAGTCCAGAATATATTAAAGAATTGCCAAAATGGGTTGAAGATTTATCTGTAGTTGAAGTCAATGCAAATCATTGGGCCGTGCTGAGCCAACCCGAAAAAATTGCAAGTTACATCGCTCAATTTGCGCAATCACAGCAGCTTTAAGTAAATCGTTCAACAGTGGCAGTTTCATCGATAGGGGGCTAAATAGCGAGCAAATTCTGATAAAATACGGTTTTTTGTCAGACTCCCTTTTTTCTTATGTTTGCTATTCTTGCCGCAATTACAGTCATGTTTGGACTGTCGCTGGCACGCGTGCCTGTTGTATTTGCGCTGATCATTGGTGCAGTAACAGGTGGCTTGTTAGCTGGTCTTGGTATTCATGGCACCATCGAAGCGTTTAATAGTGGCTTAGGCAACGGTGCTCAAATCGCACTTGCTTATGGCGTGTTGGGGGCATTTGCTTTGGCACTTGCGCGTTCAGGTTTGCCAGATTTACTGGCTTATCAACTCATTACTAAACTCAAAGGTAACAGTAATGTGAAAGCCCAGAATCGCGTGAAATACGTAATTTTCGCTACTATCGCTTTAGCCGCCGTATGTTCACAAAACGTGATTCCAGTGCACATTGCGTTTATTCCAGTATTAATTCCACCATTACTCAGCGTATTTAATCATTTAAAACTTGACCGTCGTTTGATTGCTTGTGTTCTGACTTTTGGTCTTGTGGCGACTTATATGCTGGTACCTTTTGGTTTTGGTGCTATTTTCCTTAATGATATTTTAGGTCAAAACATCAATACCTTTGGTAAGCCATACGGTTTCAACATCAGCTATGATCAAATTCCAACTGCTATGGCAATTCCAGTATTTGGGATGTTTGTTGGCTTATTAATTGCTGTTTTTTATAGCTACCGTAAACCACGAGAGTATGCTGACGTTCAGGTTAAGGAATCACAGCACACCATCTCATCTGATGTAAAAGCAGATGAAAATGGTAAACCACAAGTCGCTAAATTTACTTTGATTATGGCTGCGGTTGCAGTGGTTGCTACGCTTTCTGTTCAAGTCATATCTGAGTCGATGATTTTGGCGGGTCTGGTTGGTGTTGCGATCTTAAGCTGTGCAGGTATTTTTAAGTGGAAAGAAGCCGATGATGTCATTATCAGTGGTATGCGCATGATGGCACTGGTTGGTTTCATTATGATTTCTGCGCAGGGCTTTGCATCTGTGATTGAGGCTACGAATCAAGTACCAATACTGGTACAAGCTTCGGTTGAATGGATTGGAAACAGCCGAGGTTTAGCTGCATTTTGGATGCTATTGATAGGGCTATTAATTACCTTAGGTATTGGTTCTTCATTCTCAACAATCCCAATTTTGGCCATTATTTATGTACCACTTTGTATTCAATTTGGTTTTAGCCCAGCGGCAACGATTGCCATTATTGGTACAGCAGCAGCTTTAGGAGATGCAGGTTCTCCGGCATCAGACTCAACTTTAGGCCCAACATCAGGCCTTAATATGGATGGTCAGCATGACCACATGAAAGACAGTGTGGTCCCGACCTTCATTCACTACAATATTCCATTAATGATCTTTGGTTGGATTGCCGCAATGGTACTCTAAAAAATTTTCAAAGATAAATAAAAAGGCGATTATATAATCGCCTTTTTTATTATTTAAACCTGATGAATTTAGTTGGTTTAAAATCATTCATTTGATTAATTCTGATTAAAATGGTTGGTATATTTTAAATAATAAATTAATTATAACGGTGAAAATATAAAACCAAGCATTGCACTATGATTAAAATAAATATATTTAATTAATAATAACTTATATAATAATGTAATAAATTATTAAATAATGTTATTGCATAATTTTAATACTAATGTTTAATATTAATTATTCATTCTAGAAGGTTGCTTTAAAATGTTAAAACAAGCTGCTCTTATTGCATTATTGGGTATGTCTGCTTCAGCGATGGCTGGTCAATGGCAGGTTAAAGTTGGTGCTTCTGTAATTGCTCCAACTGCAGATACTGATATTGCTAATGGTGCTTTAAATGTAAAAGCAGATCATGAGTTTGCATTTACACCGTCTGTAGAATATTTCTTTAATGACAACATTTCAGCTGAATTACTATTAGCTACACCAATTAGTCATGATGTGGATGTAACAGCTGCGGGTTCAAAAGTTGCTGGTGTTAAATTGAAACATCTTCCACCAACAATTACTGCGAAATATAACTTTAAAAATTCAACTGGCTTTACACCTTACATTGGTGTGGGTGGTACAGCATTTGTTGCTTGGGATGAAGATGGTTCAGGTGTGCTAGAAGGCACAAAGGTTAAAGTGAAAGAGTCTTATGGTTTTGCTGGCCAAGTTGGTTTTAACTACCAACCAGCTGATGCTAAAAACTGGGGCGTATTCTTTGATGCACGTTATGCTCAAATCCAGCCTGAAGTTCAAACAGTTGTCGAAACTTTTGATTTAGATATCGATCCTATGGTGTATACAATTGGTTATAGCTACAAATTCTAAGCTGTAGCTAATTTTAAAACCCTGTCGAATGGCAGGGTTTTTTTATGCAGCATATTCCATCCATCAGTTGATCGAATTGAACAAATAGGCAATAGAAAATTTAGGTAGAACTGTTAGAGTCGAGATAAATCAGCAAGTTGGATGAAGAGAAAAGACGATGAAAAAAATTATTCAGGGTATGCTGGTCTTGGGCAGTGCTTATTTTATTTCGACAAGTTATGCCGCAAGTTTTGATTGTAAAAAGGCGAAAACCATTACCGAACATGCGGTTTGTGATAACCGTAGTATTAATGATGCCGATGTCAAAATGGCAACAACCTATACGATTATTCGTCATTTGGTTCCCATGGGGACACGTGGTGCAATTCAAGATCAACAAATAAAATGGCTACAACTACGCGATCAGTGCCGTGACAATGTCAGTTGCTTAAGTGATGTATATAAAATGCGGCAGCAAAAACTGGATCTCTACATGGACCGCGTTTATAAACAAGGACCTTTTTAAATCTTAAAATTTAGTGCGATAGAATAAAAATTTTCCATTCACACTATTGAAAAATAGTGAAGTCCCTCCATTCATATAGGCAATTGATAATTTTACTCAGTATGAACGGAGAGACTGATGAGCGAACAGCAATCTCAAAAACACAGCTTCCAAGCGGAAGTGGCTCAGTTACTGCATTTAGTAACACATTCTTTATATTCAAATCCTGAAATTTTCCTTCGTGAGTTAGTATCAAACGCATCTGATGCCTGTGATAAATTACGTTTTGAAGGGATTAACCATCCTGAATATTATGAAAATGATCCAGATTTACATGTGCGTATTCATTTAAATAAAGAGCAGAAGACAATTACCATTTCGGATAATGGTATTGGTATGACACAACAAGAAGCGATTGATCATTTGGGTACGATTGCTAAGTCTGGCACTAAAGATTTTATGTCGAAGCTTACGGGTGATCAAAAGTCAGATGCACAATTGATTGGTCAATTTGGTGTGGGCTTCTATTCAGGTTTTATTGTTGCTGAAAAAATTACAGTGGAATCACGTCGTGCTGGGGTAAATGCCGCTGAAGGGGTACGTTGGGTTAGTAATGGTACAGGTGAGTTTGATGTAGAGCCAATTGATAAGGCTTCACGTGGAACCGACATCATTTTGCATTTACGCGAGGATGCTTTAGATTATTTAGATCGTTACAAAGTTAAGCAGATTATTAATAAATACTCTGATCATATTAGTTTGCCAATTGAGATGCAGAAAGAAGTTTGGCAACAAGAGGAAGCTGCCGAAGGCGAAGACGCAAAACCTGGTCAATATGTACTGACGGATGAATGGGAAGCGATTAACTCAGCAAGTGCATTATGGACGCGTAATAAAAATGAGATCAGTGAAGAACAATATACTGAGTTTTATAAAAACCTGAGCCATGATTTTGAAGCCCCGCTTGCGTGGACACACAACCGTGTAGAGGGAAGTACGGAATATACACAGTTACTTTATATTCCATCTCGCGCACCAAGCAATATTTTCACACGTGAAGCTAAAGCAGGAATTAAGCTGTATGTGAAACGTGTATTTATCATGGATGATGCGGATAATTTGATTCCAAATTATTTACGTTTTGTTCAAGGTGTGGTGGATAGCGCAGACTTACCACTTAATGTAAGCCGTGAATTATTACAAGAAAGTCGCGACGTGAAAACGATTCGTGAAGGTAACGCCCGCCGTATTTTAACGGTGCTAGATGGTTTGGCGAAATCTGAAGATGCTGCAGATCAAGAAAAATTTAAAACCTTCTATGCAGAATTTGGTTCAGTCTTGAAAGAAGGACTGGGCGAAGATATGGCAAACCGAGAGCGTATTTTAAAATTATTACGTTTTGCTACTGCCAGCAACGATGAAGTCGTGACGTCATTGGCGGACTATAAAGCCAATATGAAAGAAGGCCAAAAGGCAATTTACTATGTGACTGCTGATAGTTTAAATGCTGCGAAAAACTCACCACAACTTGAATTGTTCAAGAAAAAAGGTATCGAAGTGCTGCTCATGACTGAACGAGTGGATGAGTGGGCGATGGAATTTGTTTTTGAGTTTGATGGAACACCATTACAGAATGTATCGAAAGGTGCAGTTGATTTGGGTGATCTACAAGATGCTGAAGAGAAGAAAGCACTTGAGGAAGCTGCTGAGCAGTTTAAACCTGTTGTTGAAAAACTGTCGGATGCGTTAAAAGATAAGACCTCTGAAGTGCGTGTAACAACACGTTTAGTGGACTCTCCTGCGTGTTTGGTGGTGGCTGAGGGTGAGTTATCACCGCAACTGGTCCGTATGCTAAAACAAGCAGGACAAGCGGTTCCCGAGTCAAAACCAGTCTTGGAAATCAATCCATCCCATCCGTTGGTACAAAAATTAGAAGGTTCAGCGCAATTTGATGATTTGGCGAATGTGATCTTCGATCAAGCGTTGATTGCTGAAGGCGGTTTACCCGAAGATCCTGCCCAATACATCAAACGGATTAACAGCTTATTGCTGAAGTAACGGTAGATATGAAATGAACCTCCTTCGGGAGGTTTTTTTATTTGGTTTTTCGATAGAGCACATGAATAAAAACGTCCATGTTTTAATCTTTAAAATAAATTAAAAATAAATAATTAATCTATAATAGCGATCGTTAAGTATTGGGAATCTTAAGATGAAAATTTTAGTGATCGCTGTAATGGGCTCGCTGCTCTCTATGGGTCTCATGCAATCTGCTCAGGCAGACAGCGCTAAGCAAAAAATGGTGCGTAATGACCGTGTGCAGGTTTCAAAGCAGATCGCACAATACGATATCAACCCTTTTGTTGATAGTCGCCGTGTGATGCGAAATGATCGTGTTCAGTATAGTTTTCCTAAAGTGAAAAAAGTCGCTGAAAAACAGCCAAGTATTGTACGTAATGATCGTGTACGTGTGATTAAGAAAAATTGAAGCTGAGTTATTTAAAAAAAGCCCATCCTGTTGAGATGGGCTTTTTATTCGCTGTGAAATAGCGGGTTCTAGAACAAGGCTTCAAGGCGCACTAAAGCGCCCACAAAGTGGCTTTTATCGTCACGATGGTTGTTGAGGTAGTTGAGATCACCTTGGATATAAAACCATTCGCGCAGAAAGGGCTGTCGCCATGATACATAGGGTCCCCAACTGTTTAAACGCAGTTGATCGTTATTGTAAAAACCACCTGTATATAGGCCGTAGTTGAATCGGTTACCTTTAAAAAATTGGTGTTGGCGGTAACTGAAGTTATCCCATTTCAGATCATCATCCTGTGCATCTGCATAGGTCAGGTTGAATTGGTTTGAGATAAAGGGTTGGCCTGGACGGGCATGGGTTAATTCTAAATTGGTTCTTAGATAATTTTCACTATCGATACCATAACGATAAATTTGTTCGGCTAAAAAACTGTAATCATTGTCGAGTTGCCATTTTTTAGCTGCTTTTAAGCGGACATATAGGTCATCACCAGAACGTAAACCGAGATCAACGTCAGTTTCGAAAGGCAGTCGATCTGAAATTTCTGACCAACGTAAAGCCAGTGAACTGTTATCTTCACGGGTTTGCTTATTGTCATAATTTTTATCACTACGCCCCGCAGGGTTTTCATTGGTAATTGCAGCATTATTTTCTAATTCATTATCAAGTGAGTCATCACCAAAGACCACACTCAATTTTTTTTCTAAAGTGGGAAGCTTAATTTTACCGCGAATACGTGGCTTAATTTCGTATTCATCGTGCTTATTCCAACTGTTGTCTAAAATCACCCTAAGGGTAGCATTGGCTGGTTTATCAGGCTCACTTTGCCCAAACCAGTTATCCATGCGAACGGCCGTTCGATCTGCCCAATTTCGGACTTTCTTCTGTTGTCGATCGGTCCAGCTATTATTTTCCGTTTGTTCTGTTGTCGGAACAATGGGGTGATCTGATTGTTCAGGTAAGAAGGTCGGTGTTGCATCAATCCAACGAGGAATTTGATCTAAAAAATCATAGGTCTTTGGCATGATATACGGTGAACTTTGCTCGGTTGCAGGCACATCCTGCGAATGTTGCCCCTCAGTTTCATTGGCCCAAGCAACTTGATACATCAAGCTCATTGATGCGGAAAAAAGCAAAGTCCGAATAAAGTACTGTTGTTTTTTATGCATATGTTTTGGCTCTATTTAATTATCATCTGAGTATCCTGCATCTGTAGTTTTGTTATTTTTGTCGGATAAATGCAAGCCAAACTACAAAATAAATGCAATTAATCTTCGGTCATTTGCTTAAGTGCTTGATAAAGCGAAATCACATCAATGGGTTGAGGCAATTGTTGGATCACATTTTGGATGCTTTGCCAATTTAAACCTTGCTGTCGATGGAGGATCAAATAGGGAAGGGCTTGTTCGGTACGCAAGAGTGCAATGCGTTTTTGACCGTGGATTAACCGTATTTTTTGACGTTCTTGTAATAACAACAACGGGGTATATAGTGTCGGTTCAGGTTCATCAAAATGAATGAATTTTTGCGTATGAATTAACTGTGCCGGGATAAATGGATAATAGTCGTTTTGCGACCAAATCATTTCAGCCTGCTGAGACTGTTGATAGAGCTGATCAGGTGCAGCACAGAGTTGCTCTAGATTGTCCCATGTCATGACTTTAATCGCGGCAAGTTCATGTTGATGTTGTTGGCAAAACAGTTGAGAGAGTCGAATGGCTTCCATTTGCGTTTGCGCACCAAACAACAAGAGATACTTGATGAAGCGACCCTCGGTATTGATTTGCTCTGCTAAATACAGTGGCTGGTTTTTCCAATCTGTACCATCTGTCGTATGCAATAGAACATCAAGTTGCGTTGTGAGTTCAGGCTGATCTATAAACTGCAATTCATACAAGGCCAATTGCGCATCGATGTTTTGCAGCGTTTGAACGCGAGCGGTATATTGAGCGATTGGAACCTGTTCAGGAAGTTCAACGCCTGCCATTGTCGAGTTGAGATTTTCCTCCGATGGGGCATGTGTTGGCTGCTCAATTAGAACAAGAGGAACGATATCAGGTGCAGAAAGCTCTGGTTTATTTGTATTTGAGTTATCAAGCAACGTATCCGCTTCATTGATTTGCTTATCGCAATGATCTAGATCGACAGATCCGTCTTTATTTATCGCTTCAATTGGCAGTAGGTCGTCCACACTTGCTGCAACACAGCTTGGCGCTGTGATGGTTTCATCCTTCAGGCGTAAGGCATGTAGACGTAGATCGGTATCACTGATTAAACATTTATATAGCTGTTGTTGTTCAATTAACCAATCATAGCATTCGCTAAAATTGCCCCATTCACTGAGTAACGCCGTGCGCTGTTTGGCTGGAATCATCCACACTTGCCAACCTAACTCATGGTCATGCAGCAAGGCCCAACCCATCTCTGGATATTGATATAAAGCATTTTCAAGTGCAGCATCATGGTTAAAATAGCCACGAAATAACCATGAATATGGCGTTTGTTTGGAAAATTCAGTTGCAGCCATTTGTGGCTTAGTTAATGCGCGATAACTTAATATTTGCTTTTGAAAAATTGGTTCATCGCATAAGGCAAAAATTTCATGAATCCGACGTTTAGAAAGCGCCGTTTCATAAAAACTTAAAGCACGATGTTCAAGTTGATGGGTCAGTACATGGATTTCTTTTATTAATTGTACTTTCTCTTGTAAATTCATTTGTCCGCTTCCTAAAGGACTTTTTGTGCTTTTTCTAAATATTTAGCCAATACAATATTGGTTGCAAGTTCTACTAATTTATATTCAGCCGAATTCGGGTTTCGATATGTATTGGCCAATTCAATCAGGCGTTCAATATCGATGACCTGCGGTGAAATTTTTCCTTGTATCAGTGCCTGAAGTTCTTGCATAGGACAATGTAAATTTAAAAATAAAGAAGTCGATTAGTTCATTTGATTATAGAGATTTCATTAAAAAAAACATGGAAATAAATGTCAGCTTCTACAAATTAAGCGTTAAATATGACAATTAATGCGCATTTTGTTTAAAAATAATACCAAATCATTAGCTTAAAGATACGCTTTGCAAATTTTATCGCGGCATAGTTGGATCAATTTTTTGAAGTCATCATCAGCGATCGAGCGCTTTTAGATGTTCATTTTTAATGTTAAGTAAAGAATAAAGCCCAAAGTAAAGGCACATAAAATAAAAAACCGATGGTGGGAGCCATCGGTTTTTTTATGGAAAAATCAGCTAAAAATTAAGCTTTTTTTTCTGTGTTTGTTATAACTTCAGTTGTATCAGCAGCTGGAGCTTGGCTCTCTGCATTGGCAGTTTCAGCAGTTACAGCTTTTTTTACTGGAAAATCTGGTACGTAAACGATTTGTGCAGAAACAGTTGCAGAAAGCGCCATCACAGCAACAGCCATAGCATATTTGATTGCGTTCATTTGTGTATTCCTATCAATCATTAGTAACTCAAAAATTGAGTCAGGGAGAAAATTAATCACTTGAATTTATGTGAAAATAATATCAAAAAATAATCAATTAAAAATGATCGATTCGGCAACACAAGATAAATGGTAGGATTTAATAATTATATAAAACAGTCTATTAGAGTTATTGCTCTAGAGTTTTTAGTAGCTGAGTGACAGCGGCGTATCACTCAGATATAGATGAAAAATCTATGAATGTTTGGCACATTTCTTTTCATAGACTTTGCCTGCGATACCACCAATAATGGCACCGCTGATCGTGCCAAAAACGGGCAAAATACTGCCTGCAACAGCACCGATCGCAGCACCTTTGACGGTCGGAGAAAAACGTGAGAGAAAGCTATTCTTCCCTGTTTGGAACTCGTTGGTGGTTATTTGAGGGGGTGTATTGGTAGATAGTTCGGTTTCAGCAGAAGTTGCTTGAGGTTCAATAGTCATGACATTACTCCCGAGCATGATCGTTTGAAGAATGAAGCTTTTAGCCTAATCGGTAGTGGCCTTGGCTTAAACAGAAAGCATGTAATAAATGATGGTCAGTTTGTAATCCCTCGAAGTGGAATTCACTCCTGTGTAAGACATGTAATATTTTGCTGTTTTGATGTTTAAAAAATAACCAAAATAAGTGACTTAATCATATGATGAAGATTCAAAATCATAACAATGAGGATAAATACAATGTCTGTTGCTAAAGTCGTTGAAGTAAATGCAAGTAGCACAAAAAGTTTTGAAGATGCAATCCAAACGGGAATTAATAAAGTCACTGAAACCGTAAAGAACGTTCAGGGTGCATGGATTAATGAACAAAAAGTTGTGGTGAAAGACAATAAAATTGCGGAATATCGAGTGAACTTAAAAATCAGCTTCTTGGTGGAATAAGTTTCATTTTATTGATGTTAAAAACTGATCATAAAAAATCCCCGAAGTTCGGGGATTTTTGATTGAACGCGCTGAATTATTTTTCAGGTGTTTCACAGCTTTCATCATTACAGACAGGTGTAGGAGCAAGCTCAGGGAGTTCCGCAGCTTTGTCCATCACTTTTTTAAATACATCTTTCGGTTGAGCGCCTGCTAAAGCAATGCGTTGCTCAAATACAAAGAACGGTACACCCGTAACTTTAAGTTGATCGCGTGCTACTTCTTCATCGTATTTGACGAAATCAGCAAATTCATCTGAGTCTAATAAGTCATCGACTTCAACAGGGTTTAGACCAATACGAGATGCAACATCTTCTAAGGTTTCACGTTCACCAATGGCCAAGCCTTGGGTCATATAGCTATAGAAGAAAGCTTCTTTGGCTTCACTGCCGAGACCTTTGCTTTGTGCAAGATGAATCAAGCGGTGCGCGTTGAAAGTATTGCCTGAATTGGCTTTTTGCCAGTTAAATTCAATACCTTCAGCTTTTGCCATTTCGGCAATATTGCGCTGCATTTCCTCTACTTCTTCAATACTGCGGCCATATTTTTGAGCCAGACGTTCAGTATTGGAAATTTCTAGGCGAGCGGGCGCATCTGCATCAAGTTGATAGCTATGCCAAAACACTTCAAGCTCTACACCCGATTCTTCGGCAGCAGCTTCAAGGCGTTTTTTCGCAATATAACAAAATGGGCAAACCACGTCTGACCAGATATCTACACGCATGGGAAATCTCTTTTCTATGTTCTGGGAAAATGATGGGGGCAAATCCTAAAATTTAAAGCCAAGCAATGCAATCCATTTTTGTTTCGATGGCGCAATGTCGTTTTTTTTTTGATTTTGTTACAAGGATTGAATGAAGATTTGTCGAACAATTAATCCGTGATTAAACGTTTACCCAAACAAATTACTTCAACCTCTTCATAGCCCAATTGTTCATAAAAGTTTTGTACGTCAATGTTGTCTTGGCGAATCAGTAATTGAAGTTTTGGGCAGCCTAGAGCAATTAAGCGTTTTTCTAATTGCTGAATGAGAGCGGTAGCGACGCCATTTCGCTGAAAATGTGGATGTACGGCAAGATAATTGACCCAGCCTCGGTGTCCATCATAGCCACCCATCACAGTTGCAATCAGTTGATCATCTTTGACCGCCAATAAAAATAGTTGGTCGCGTTGCGCTAGTTTTCGAAATATATCAATTTCAGGGTTATTCCATGGACGGGTCAGATCACACAGTTCCCAAAGTGCAATCACATCATCTAAATCAGATTCGAGATAGGGGCGGATAATAAACATAATTTTTGTTTTAGCATGTATTTTGACCAATCTAGATTAGTCGAGTTTTGCAGACTTGATAAGTCATATTGAAAAATAAAAGCCATAAAAAAAACGCTCCGAAGAGCGTTTTCTTATTTCACTGTCAATTAAGCAGTTTTAACTTCTGGTTGAGCAGCTAACATGTGGCCGTTCTCTTCGAAGTTGATGTGCCAAGACAATGCTTCACGTAGAAGGTGAGGTGTTTGACCACCTTTCGCACATGCACGGTCGAAGTAATCATTTAGCGCATCACGGTACATAGGGTGAGCACAGTTGTCGATTACTGCACGAGCACGTTCACGTGGAGCAAGACCACGTAAGTCAGCAAGACCTTGTTCAGTAACTAAGATGTCAACGTCGTGTTCAGCATGGTCAATGTGAGAAGCAAATGGAACAACAGAAGAAATGTCGCCGCCTTTTGCAATTGATTTAGTCACGAAGATCGCCAAGTGTGCATTACGTGCGAAGTCACCTGAACCACCGATACCGTTCATCATTTTTGTACCGCAAACGTGAGTTGAGTTCACGTTACCGTAGATATCAAACTCAAGCGCAGTGTTGATACCGATGATACCTAAACGACGTACAAGTTCTGGATGGTTCGAAATTTCTTGTGGACGTAATACAAGTTTGTCTTTGTATTGTTCAAGGTTATTAAATACTTTTTCGCCATATTTAGCAGAAAGCGTAATAGAAGAACCTGAAGCAAATTTCATTTTGCCTGCGTCGATCAATTCAAATGTACAGTCTTGAAGTACTTCAGAGTACATGATCAAGTCTTCAAAGTTTGAATCTTTAAGACCAGTCAATACTGCGTTTGCAATTGAACCGATACCTGCTTGTAATGGACCAAGGTTTTTCGGTAAACGACCTTCTTCTACTTCTTTTTCAAAGAAAGCGATCAGGTGGTTTGCAATACCTTGAGTTTCATCATCAGGTGCAGTCACTGTAGATGGAGAGTCATGCAATTCGTTGTTAAATACGATACCTACGATTTTTGAAGGATCGATGTTGATTGCATGTGTACCAATACGTTCGTCAACTTGAGTCAATGGAATCGCTTGACGTGTTGGACGATACGTTGGGATATAAATATCGTGTAAGCCTTCGAATGCTGGGCTTAAGTTGGTGTTGATTTCAACAATCACTTTTTCAGCAAAAATTGCGAAGCTTGCAGAGTTACCTACAGAAGTTGTAGGGATGATGCCACCATCTTCAGTGATCGCAACAGCTTCAATAATTGCCACATCAGGCTTTTTAAGCTGAAGGTTACGCATTTGTTCAACTGTTTCAGACAAATGCTGATCGATGAACATCACTTCGCCTTTGTTGATGGCTTTACGTAATGTATTGTCTACTTGGAACGGTAAACGACGAGCAAGAACACCTGCTTCAGTCAATTTTTTGTCCAAATCGTTACCCAAGCTCGCGCCAGTAATTAGGGTAATTTTAAGAGGATTAGCATGAGCCTGTTGAACCAACGCTAAAGGTACAGCTTTCGCTTCACCTGCGCGTGTGAAACCACTCATACCTACCGTCATACCATCCTGAATGAATTCAGCAGCTTTTTCTGCGCTGATAACTTTGTCGTGAAGGGCAGCTAAACGGATGCGATCTAAAGACATCATATACTCTCGTGAAATTCTCAAAACTGATACGGATTGTACCGATCAAAAAAGCCATTTTGCATACCTGTTAGGCTAAGGTCTAATTTTTTGAAAAAATGTGGGTATAAGATTTTATTATGTTTTTTAAACTACTGAATAATAAAGTTAAAAATATCAATGGTTAAAGCTTAAACAAAACTGTTCGTTGCTTTTTTGAACGCTTGTTAAAAGCGTTCAGTTAAACTTTGCTTAATTTTTTCCAATGGGCTGTTGTTTAATATTTCATCATTTTCGAGTTTTTGCAGTGGTAAAGAAATGATCGCTTCGAGTCCACCTTCTGCTCGATTGTGAATTGAAAGTTGACCTTCGTGAATATCCACAATACGTTTTACAATGGCTAAACCGAGTCCACTGCCTTGAATGGTACGTGCATCATTACCACGTACAAAAGGTTGCATCAGGTCTTCAATTTGGTCTTCAGGAATCCCTTCGCCATTATCGGCAACGCGAATTTGAATATGGTCACCTTCATATTCGGTAGACAGTTCAATCGGCTCGGCACCATAGCGTTTTGAGTTATTGATTAAGTTCCCTATTAATCGTTTTAAGGACAGGCTACGTGCTTGAATAATCGGTAAGTCTTGGGGTTCAAAGCGAATATCTAAAGGTTTAAATTGAATCACTAATTCCTGCAATAGCGCATTTAAATCAGTATCTTGCGGAACCTCATCAGAGCCATCTCGCATATACGAAATGAACTGATTCAGAATTGCATCCATATCTTCAACATCGTAAATCAGACCTTCTTTTAGGAAGTCATCATCAGGCATCATTTCTGCGCTGAGTCGAATACGGGTCAGCGGAGTACGCAAATCGTGGGAAATACCGGCCAACATGATGCGGCGATCACGTTCAGTTTGTTCCAGCGTGTAGACCATGTGGTTAAAGGCTTGGTTTACTTCACGGATTTCTTGTGGCCCATGGTTGGTTTCTAAATAAGGTGCAGTGCCGTGTTTACTATAGTTGTTTGCCGCATCTTGTAAACGTTTTAGTGGACGGTTGAGCTGACGAACCAAGGTTAAGATAATGATGCCAGCAATCAGCGGAATACCCAATAACCAGCCTAAAATCAGCTCTGCGCTATAGTTGGCATAGGTTTTTAAAGGCTCGCGAACCCAGTTGCCATTCATTTCTGGAGTTTGAATCCAGATGCGTGGGTCAGGTTTAAATTGGAAATACACGGTCGCATTATCAATGCGCATTTCTTTGGCCAGTTTCTTTTCAATTTGATTGGTAAAGAACTCTGCAATGACTTTGTCTTTGACATTGGGGAATTCTTTCGGATCGGTCACATATTCGATCCCGACACGGTTGCGCATCCAGTCGTCGACATCCACTTCGGCATTGTTATGAAAAATCCGTAAATCAGGATTGTTAATGATTTCAAGCTCGACCGCGAGGTAACGAGCATGTTGTTGAATTTCGGGTAAATAGAGTGTGCGCCAAAAGAACCATAAGGACATAAACAGGCTAAAAAACACCACAAATAAGACCAATACGGTGGTCCGCATGGCTGCAGAGCGGGGTTTGATTTTATCGAGGAAGCGTTCCCAAGGTGTCCGTTTTTTTTCGGAGTAGGTAACGTAGTCGGTAAATTCCTGTGGGTCGATGGGTTCGAGTTTCACGCTATATCCCTAGAGTAAATTTTAGAGTGTGAGATCAATTAACCCTGTTGGATACGCGTTCAGGTCATACGCAACTGTTCGAGGCAGGAAGCATGGAATAGATTATGTTTCTGCGATGATTCTGATATGAAGCAGAAATGAGACGAGTTTTGCGTATGACAATGGTTTTGCTTACTTTTGCCGAAACAAAAGTAAGGCGAACCGCAGGTTATTGGATAAATTTAATGTTCAATGAAAAGACTCCGCCTAATGAACGGCGGAATTTTTTATTACTATTTATTTGGATTATTCAGCACCATCTGGAACAAAGACATAACCCACGCCCCAAACGGTTTGGATATAGCGTGCACGTGCTGGGTTTTCTTCAACCAAACGACGCAGGCGAGAAACCTGAACGTCAATTGAACGCTCCATAGCACCCCATTCACGACCACGAGCAAGATTCATTAACTTGTCGCGTGTCAGTGGTTCACGAGGATGTTGAACTAATGCTTTAAGTACGGCAAATTCACCCGTTGTTAATGTGACGACTTGACCTTCACGGGTTAATGTACGAGTAGACAGGTCGAGTGACCACGGACCAAAAGACACCACTTCCATTTGTTGGCTTGGTGCGCCCGGAACTTCACGCACTTGACGACGTAATACGGCACGAATACGTGCCAAAAGCTCATTCGGGTTGAATGGTTTTGGTAAATAGTCATCTGCACCGGCTTCAAGTCCAGCAATACGGTCTGAATCACTACCACGAGCGGTCAGCATAATGATTGGGGTATCGATGCTAGATTGGCGCAGACGGCGACAAATACTCAAGCCATCTTCAACAGGTAACATAAAGTCGAGCACAATCAGGGAAAAGAGTTCCCGCTGCAACAGACGATCCATCTGAGTCGCATCATGTGCGGTTTTGACCACAAAACCTTTATCTTCTAGGAAGCGTTGTAAGAGGGTGCGTAGACGCACATCATCATCGACAACCAGAATGCGTTCGACTCGGTCGGTTTCGGCTTGTACGGCATCTGTTTTTTCAGCAGGTACAACTAAACTCATGACGTGCTCCTTATTCTTTATTGTCATCGTAAACAAAAAGTCGATTTCACTTGAGTATACGATTCATTTATATAAATTTACTATGCTCTAAAGCAACAAATATTGCAGTTAAAATCAAGACATAGATACCAAATGTATACATGTTGTTCGAATCAGTTTGCTTATCTAAGTCTCGCTAATTTGCTGTTTCATAGTCAGTTTCGTAAAAAAATGTGTATTTGAGATGAACTGGCATTAAAAACCACGAATAAATTTATAAAAACAATTGTGGATTTTATGGTCTTGGTCTTTATAATCATGGCTTTTAGAACTTATCCTTGCAGGGATCTAATACGATGACTGACTTAGTTCAGCAGTTGGCAAAAGAAATTGCCGTACGTCCAAATCAAATTGAAGCTGCCATCAAGCTCATTGATGAAGGTGCCAGTGTTCCATTTATCGCACGTTACCGTAAAGAAGTGACGCAAGGTCTGGACGATACTCAATTACGTCAGCTCGATACACGTCTGACTTACCTGCGTGATTTATTTGAGCGCCGTGAAAAGGTAATCGAATCTCTAAAAGAACAAAACAAGTTATCTGATGACTTACTTGCTCGCGTGAATGCAGCAGAAACGAAAAATGCTTTAGAAGAGATTTACGCACCGTACCGTCCAAAACGTACCAGTAAATCATTTAAAGCCAAAGAAGCGGGTTTAGGCCCAATCGCTGAAAAAATCTTTAATGAAGCGATCGATCCTACGGAAGCTTTGGCAGGCTTTAGCCATGAAGATTATGCAGATGTTGAAAGTCAACTTGATGCGATTCAACACATTTTAATTGATGAATGGGCACAAAATATTGCATTAACCACTGAGCTAAAAGCGACATTTGCGAAAACTGCAGTGTTGAAAAGTTTAGTTGCAAGCGATGAGAAAAAAGAAGTCGGTAAAAAATTCCGTGATTACTTTGATTTCTCTGAAAGCTTAAATAAAGTCCCTTCACACCGTTTATTGGCGATGCTCCGTGGCCGTCAAGAAAATGTCTTGGGCTTAAAAGTCGATGGTGAAGATGATGCACCATTGGCTCGTATTGATACTGAATACAATTTAGAAACAGCACAACCACAAGCGCGTGCAGATTTCTTAAAACAAACTGCAAAATTGTTCTGGCTCGGTAAAGTTCGTCCTGCGATTGAACATTCATTATTGACTGAAAAACGTTTGGCTGCTGAAGCTGAAGCGATGGATGTCTTTGCTGAAAACCTACGTCATTTATTACTTTCTGCTCCTGCAGGCGCACGTTGCACATTGGGTGTAGACCCAGGCATCCGTACGGGTGTGAAATTGGCTGTTGTGAATGCATCAGGTGATGTCCTTGCACATAGCACGATTTACCCATTTGCTCCGAAAGAAGACAAAGCTGGATCAGTGGCTGAACTTGCACGTCTATGCCGTGAGTTTAATGTTGAACTGATTGCCATTGGTAACGGTACTGCAAGCCGTGAAACTGAAGCTGTTGTAGCTGAAATGATGGCAGCAAATACAGACTTGAACTTGATTCGTGTGTCGGTATCTGAAGCAGGCGCGTCGGTTTACTCAGCATCTGAATTGGCGTCAAATGAATTGCCAGATTTAGATGTATCGATCCGCGGTGCTGTATCGATTGCACGTCGTTTACAAGATCCATTGGCTGAACTTGTGAAGATTGATCCGAAATCGATTGGTGTGGGTCAATATCAACATGATGTGAACCAAACCGGTTTGGCAAAAACGCTAGAAGCGGTTGTGGAAGACTGTGTGAACTCAGTAGGTGTCGATGTCAACACTGCATCATCTGCAATCTTGGGTTATATCGCGGGTTTGAATAAATCAATTGCACAGCAAATTGTGGATTACCGTAAAGAAAATGGTCGTTTTGACAACCGTCAAAGTTTGAAGAAAGTACCTCGTTTAGGCGAACGTACCTTTGAACAAGCAGCAGGTTTCTTACGTATTCAAGATGGTTCTGAACCATTGGACGCATCTGCAGTTCACCCAGAGTCATATGACTTGGTGGCAAAAATTGTGGAAGCAAAAGCGACGACTGTAAAAGATATTATTGGTAATACTGAAATTATCCGTCAGATCGATGCAGCAGCATTTGTAAATGACCAATTTGGTTTACCGACAATTCAAGACGTTTTATCTGAACTTGAAAAACCAGGCCGTGACCCACGTCCAGAGTTCCGCACGGCTAAATTCCGTGAAGACATCACAGAAGTGGCGCAGTTGACTGAAGGTTTACAGCTTGAAGGTGTGGTTACGAATGTAACCAACTTCGGTGCATTCGTGGATGTGGGTGTACACCAAGACGGTTTAGTGCATATTTCTGAACTTGCAAATGAATTTGTTGCAGATCCGCACAAAGTCGTGAAACCAGGTCAAATTGTTCAAGTTCGTGTCTTGAATGTCGATGTTGAACGTAACCGTGTCAACTTGTCTATGCGTGCAGAAGGTGCTGCTGCAGCGAAACCACAACGTCAACCACGTCGTGACAATGCCCAGCAAGAACAACGTGGTGAGCGTAAGCCACATGCGAAACGTCCACAGCATGCCCGTCCGCAAGGCGACCGCCCACAAGGTCATAAAAAACCTCAAGCAGCGAAACCACAAGAAAATAAAATTGGTGGTTTAGGTGCGTTGTTATTACAAGCAGGGATTAAAGGTTCGAAGTAATCTTTAACTGTTAAAAAAACCTCCCATATGGGAGGTTTTTTATTGTGCTTAAAAAATAATCTGATAAAATTCTATTTAATTGAATTAAATAGGATTTTTAAGATGAATACACAAGTTAATCCTCAAACTAAAACTCTTCAAAAAATTACTGTTCAGCAGGATATATGTATTGAGTTTTATAGCTTAAATTTTGTCGCTAAAGAGGATAATAAAATAAATAATGGTTTAGAGGGAAAACCAAAGACTATTCCAAATATCTCAGAAATTTTTAAAATCTTCGAAACGGAAGCGGTAAATTTTGAAATCACAAGGAGCAAAGGTAGATACGAACATACTATTGAGAAAATTAGGTTTCAAAAAAGAAGTATTGAGCTTTTAGTCAGTTGTAATGATACTCAACACCAAGGGATTGTTAAAAAGCATAGAAAAAGTAAACAGAGAACATCTGTACCATTTTTAATTGATGAGGGGAATGAAACAGTATCCCATATTGTTATAAGATTCGATCATGAAAACGAGACTTTAGGAACAGTCTTTTTTGAAAGGGTTCAGGGAATAACCCTAAAAGTAGTTGAGAATATAGTAAACAAGCTATTAGAAAAATTAAGAAAAGAGGGTAACTATGCTCATCTTTTTCAAGAACCTTATGTATCAGATAACAAGACACCATACTTTTTTAAAATTGAAGCTGATTTTCAACCAATTGCAGACAAAGAAATTATAGAACGTCTAAAAACAGGGGATTTTTTAGATTTAAGAATTGTTGAAAAAGACATTGAACAACCACAGCACGAACTTCCAATTTTAAAAATGCAAGAAACTCATAACATTTTTAAACCAACGAATATATCTGTAGAAAATTTAAGTTTAAAAGGACTTGTATCGGGATTAGTAAAATTAGGGAGAGCACGGAAGAAATCTAATAATGAGATACCCTTAACATATATAGCTAAATACCAAATAAATCATTACAGTAATCTTTAAATAATTTATCAATATCTTTAACTCTAAACTTAGTTCGAATCGCCTTGACTCGTGACCACATATTTTCTATTGGATTTAAATCTGGA